>JAIYAG010000598.1 GCA_027489195.1 Burkholderiales bacterium
CCGTGAAGGCCACGCTGGTGGTGTCCGCGTTCCTCGTGCCGCTGCTCATGCTCGCCTGGTTCTACTGGACGAACGCCGGCTCGCAGATCGAGTTCGCCGAGCAGGAACGGCGCGGGGTCGAGTGGCTCGGCGCGTGGACCCCCGCGCTCGCCGCCGCGCACGATCACCGATCGCTCACCGTGCGCGCCGCGGCGGGCGACGGCGGCGCGGCGCCCGGGGCCGATGCGGCGGCCGGCGCCTGGAAGGCCGCGCTGGACAAGCTGGTCGACGTCGACCAGCGGCTCGGCGGCGCGCTCGCCACCGGCACGAGGATGGGGGAGCTGCGCCGCACGATGCAGGCCGCGGTCGTGGCCGGCACGAAGAGCGGCACGGCCGCGCACGACGAGGCGATCGCCGCGCTGCTGGCCGCCGGCGCCGCCGTCGGCGACTCCTCGAACCTGGTGCTCGACCCGGACCTCGATGCGTTCTACCTGATGCAGACCTCGGTGATCGAGGGGCCTGGCCTCGTCGATGCGCTGGCCCGCTCGCGCGACGCGGGCCTGGTGCTGGCCGGGGCGGCCGCCGACGCGAAGGCCTCGCCGCTGCGCGCGCTCGCCGCCGCGGCGAGCGTGGCCCGCGTGGGCGCCGATCGTCAGAAGACGGGCCTGGGCCGTGCCACCGCGAGCAATGCCGATCTCGCCGACCCGCTCGGCGCCACGGCCCGGCTCGCGCTCGTCGGTGCGGCGCTGGACGCGGTCGACGCGATGGTGACGCACGGCACGGCGCCCAAGGCCGACGCCTGGTGGGCGACGGCGAGCGAGGGCCTGCAGGCTTCCTACGCGCTCAATGCCGCATCGATGAAGCTGCTCGACGGGCTGCTGGTCGCCCGCATCGATCGCCTGTCGACGGACCGGCTGCAGAAGCTCGGCTTCTCGCTCGCCTGCGTGATCGTGGCCTTCTACCTGCTGCTGGCGATGTACACCGTGCTGCAGGGCGGTCTGCGGACGCTGTCCGACCACATCGTGCGGCTGGCGGCCGGCGACTTCAGCGCGCGGCCCTACCCCTGGGGGCAGGACGAGGTGGCGTCCGCACTCAACACGCTGCGCGAATCGCTGCAGTCGATGAGCGGGGCGATGCGCGCGGTCTACGAGCGGGCCGAGCAGGTGTCGGGCTCCGCGCAGGAGATCTCCAGTGGCAACGCCGAGCTGTCGACCCGCACCGAGCACAGCGCGGCGTCGATCGAGCAGGTGGCCAACAACATGGACGAGGTCTCGCGGCAGGTCGGCGAGAACGTCGAGGCGCTCGGCGAGGCCGACACCGCGATGACGCAGCTGCTCGCGGCGGTCCGCGACAGCGAGGGTACCGTCGGCGGGCTGGTCGGTCGCATGACCGCCCTGCACGCGCAGAGCCGCCAGATCGTCGAGATCGTCGGCCTGATCGACGGGATCGCGTTCCAGACCAACATCCTCGCGCTGAATGCCGCGGTCGAGGCCGCGCGTGCCGGCGAGCAGGGCCGCGGCTTCGCGGTCGTGGCCGCCGAGGTGCGCACCCTCGCGCAGCGCAGCGCCGAGGCGGCCCGCGAGATCAAGGGCATCGTGACCCGCTCTACGGCCGAGATCGAGGCCGGTTCGCAGCTCGCCTCGCAGGCGGGCGAGCGGGTGGCGGGCACGGTCGGCACCGCCGGGTCGGTGGCGGACATCATGCACCGTGTGCTCGACGGCTCGCGCGACCAGCGCGTGCGGGTCGGCGAAGTGCATGCGATGCTCAACACGCTGAGCGCCGATACGCAGAGCAATGCGGCGCTGGTCGAGGAGGTCGCGGCCGCCACCGCCTCGCTCGAGACCAGCGGCCGCGAGCTGCACGCGCTGGTCGCGCGCTTCAAGCTCGGCGATCGGCCCTGACCGGACACGTGGCGCACCCAGGGTGCGCCGCGCGTTCGGAGGGCGCACCCCGGGTGCGCCGCGCGTTCGGAGGGCGCACCCCGGGTGCGCCGCGCGTTCCGAGGGCGCGCCTGCCGCGACCGGGGGGGCGGCGGCACGCTGGTACCATCGCCCGCATGACCGAAGATCCCCGCACGACGGGCCCCGGAGACGCGCCCCCGCCCCGCCCTGCGGCCAGCCTGGTGCTGCTGCGCGATGCCCGCGACCGCATCGAGGTCCTGCTGCTCGAGCGCTCCGTCGACGACACGGTGCTGGCCGGCGCGCACGTGTTCCCGGGCGGCAAGCTCGATCGCGAGGACGCGGACGACGACGTGATCGCGCGCCTCGACGCCGACCCGGCCGTGCTGCACGCGATGCTCGGCGAGCCCGAGCTCGACGCGCGCGAGGCCGCGGCCCTGCATGTCGCGGCCCTGCGCGAAGCCTTCGAGGAGACCGGCGTGCTGATGGCGCGCGGCGCCGACGCCGCGATGGTGGCCAAGGCGCGCGCGCTGCACCGCGAGGGCCACGGCTGGGGCGAGCTGATGGCTGCGCTCGACCTGCGCCTCGATGCCTCGCTGATGCGGCCCTGGTCGCGCTGGGTCACGCCGAAGGTGCCGACGATGATGCGCAAGCGCTTCGACACCCGGTTCTTCATCGCGCGGCTGCCCGAGGGGCAGGTGCCCGAGCCCGACCCGCGCGAGGCGGTCGCCGCGCGCTGGATGGGCGCCCGGGAGGCGCTCGAGCGCTACGGGTCCGGCGAGATCGACATGGCGGCGCCGCAGATCATGACGCTCGCGCACCTGTCGCGCTTCGCCGACGTGAATGCCGCGATGCACGACGCCTCCGGGCGGCGCCCGCCGGTGATCCGCCCGGAGCCGATCGAGACGGCGACCGGCCGGATCATCTGCTATCCGGGCGATCCGGCGCATCCGGTGACCGAGCGCGCGATGCCCGGCCCCACGCGCCTGCTCTTCGAGAAGAACCGCTTCCGCCCGGAGACCGGGTTCGAGGCCTGGTTCGACTGACCCCCCACAGGACGCCCCCATGACCCCCCCCCATCGCATCGCCGTCATCCCCGGCGACGGCATCGGCAAGGAAGTGATGCCCGAAGGGCTTCGCGTGCTCGACGCCGCCGCGCGCAAGTTCGGCATCCCGCTGCAGCTCGACCACTTCGACTTCGCCTGCTGCGACTACTACGCCCGGCACGGCAAGATGATGCCGGACGACTGGAAGGACCGGATCGGCGGCCACGACGCGATCTTCTACGGCGCGGTCGGCTGGCCCGACACGGTGCCCGACCACATCTCGCTCTGGGGCTCGCTGCTGCTGTTCCGCCGCGAGTTCGACCAGTACGTGAACCTGCGGCCGGTGCGGCTGATGCCGGGCATCCCGTGCCCGCTCGCGAACC
>JAIYAG010000051.1 GCA_027489195.1 Burkholderiales bacterium
CACCGGCACGCCCGGCAGCGTGCGGGCGACCTCGGCCACCACCGTCCCCGGCACCGCCGCGGCCACCGCGATCGCGAGCGAGCCGGTACCGCCGGGCACCGCCTGCAGCCGCCCGCCGGCCAGGCAGCGCGCCAGCACGTCGACCGACTCGGCGGCCACGTCCGCCCCGGACGTGGCCCGGTAGGCCGCCGGCCGCGCGATCCAGCACACCGCGGGCATCGGGCCGCGCGACCGCGATGCCGCGTCGATCGAGTCGGCCAGGCCCATGCGGACCGCCGCCTGCAGGCGCAGTGCCTCGATGCGCTCGAGCAGCCTGCGGTTGCGCTCGACCTCGGCCGGCTGCTCGCGACCGCTCAGTCCGAGCGCATCGGCGCGCACGAAGGCGATCGGCTCGCCGACCGCGGTCAGGGTCGCGTCGAGGGCGACGCCGCCCGGCAGCTCGAGCACGTCGCGGGCCCGCCCGCTCGGGAACGGCGTATCCGTCGGCTCCAGCCATTCGAGCCGCACCTCGGCCGAGGCGAAGGGCACGCCGTCCTCGAGGAAGCCGCCCTGCTCGATCACCTCGCCCGCGCTCACCGGCACGAAGGCGTCGATGCGCGCGCCGTCGGGCACGTGCTGCAGGCGCACGCGGGTCGGCCCCTCCGACCAGGCGAACAGGCGCTCGGCGACCGCGAACGGGCCGACCGCGGCGGCCAGCGGCCCGCAGGGCCCGCTCCAGTCGATGGTGCTCGCACCGGCCGCGATCGTGCCGCAGAGGAAGTCGATGTCGCAGCCCGGGCGCTGCGAGCGCGAGACCACGACCACGCGGGCGATCCCGTCCGGGCCGACCCCGAGCCCGTCGACCGGCCCGCCGCCGACGTCCGGGCCGCCGACCGCGCGCAGCAGCATCGCGTCGCGCACGCGCGGCGCGTTGGGCAGGTCGTGCGCATGGAAGAACGCGGCGCGCCGCGCGCCGCCACGCATCAGGACGACCGGGACGCGGCGCACGCTCATCGCGGGCGGCTCCGCTCCACCATCAGCTTGAGCACGCCCCGCAGCAGGTCGACCTCCTCGGGGCGCAGCCGCGCCCGCAGCATCAGCCGGCGCAGCCGCGGCACCAGCTTCTTCGGATGGCTCGGGTCGAGGAAGCCGATCGCGCCGAGCGCCTGCTCGCCGTGCTCCAGCAGGCGGCCGACGGCACGGTGGTCGGCCAGTCGCGGACCGGATCGGACGGGCCCCGGGGTGGCCGGCTCGGCCGCGGTCAGGGCGGCGCGCCGCACGCAGTAGGCGAGCACCTGTACCGCCTGCGCGAGATTCAGTGACGAGTAGCTCGGGCTCGCCGGGATGCTCACGAGGCGGCCGCAGGCCTGGACCTCGTCGACCGACAGCCCGGTACGCTCGGCGCCGAACACGAAGGCGACGCGGTGCGCCGGATCGGCGGCGAGCACGGCCATCGCGTCGGCCGCGCAGGCTTCGGGCGGTGCAGGCTCCGGGCCGAACTCGCGAGGCTCGGCGCTGACCGCGACCGCCAGCGCCGCGTCGCCGATCGCCTCGGCCAGCGTCGCGAAGCGGCGGACCCCGTCGAGCACCCCGGTCGCGCCGCTGGCGAACGCGCGTGCCTCGGGCCGCTCGGCCACGTCGTCGAAGCGCGGCGCGACCAGCCTGAGGTCGGTCACGCCCATGGTGCGCATCGCGCGCGCGGCCGCCCCGACGTTGCCGGGATGGCTGGTACCGATCAGCACGAAGGCGACGCGCGCGAGCGGCTCGGGGTCGCCCGAATGCAGCGTCGGCGGCACCGTCCGCTCGAAGGGCTCAGTGCGCGAGGACACGGCGGTCGTGGTGGTTCGCGAGCGCCTGCGGCCCGAGCGAGCCGACCAGCATGCCCACGCCGGCGGCGAGCACGCCGGCGAGCTGGCCCGGGAAGACCTCGCCGGCCGGCGTCGCGATGAAGAGCAGCCAGCCGAGCAGCCCGAGGACGATGGAGAAGACGGCGCCCTGCGTGGTCGCGCGCGGCCAGTACAGACCGGCCAGCAGCGGCACGAACGCACCGACCAGCGTGACCTGGTAGGCCGCCGACACCAGCTCGTAGATCGGCGTGCCCTGCATCACGATCGCGTAGGTGCAGACACAGGCCGAGAACACCAGCACCGCGATCCGCATGTCGCGCAGCTCCTCGCGGTCGCCCATGCGCGGCTTGAACTGGCGCCAGATGTTCTCGACGAAGGTCACCGAGGGCGCCAGCAGCGTCGCCGAGGCGGTCGACTTCAGCGCCGACAGCAGCGCGCCGAAGAACAGCACCTGCATCGCGAACGGCATGTGCTCGAGGACCAGCGTCGGCAGCACCTTCTGCGGGTCCTCGGCGAGCAGCGCCGTGGCCTGCTCCGGCATGATCAGCAGCGCGCTGGTCACGAGGAACATCGGCACGAAGGCGAACAGGATGTAGCAGGCGCCGCCGATCACCGGCCCGCGCGTGGCGGCGCGCACGTCCTTGGCCGACATCACCCGCTGGAACACGTCCTGCTGCGGGATCGAGCCGAGCATCATCGTGATCGCGGCGGCGATGAAGAAGACGATGTCGTGGAACGAGGGCTCGGGCAGGAAACGGAACATGTCCCGGCTCTGCGCGAGCGCGATGACCTTGCCGGCGCCGCCGGCCAGCTCGCTGGCGAAGAACGCGATCACCAGCAGCCCGACCACCAGGATGATCATCTGCATGAAGTCGGTGACCGCGACCGACCACATCCCGCCGAACAGCGTGTAGGCCAGGATCGACACGGTGCCGATCACCATGCCGAGCGGGATCGGGATCGCGCCGCCCGACAGCAGGTTGAAGACCA
Organism: Burkholderiales bacterium; assembly: GCA_027489195.1. Taxonomy (GTDB): domain Bacteria; phylum Pseudomonadota; class Gammaproteobacteria; order Burkholderiales; family Burkholderiaceae_E; genus UBA4615. The sequence goes on from JAIYAG010000051.1 coordinate 2,817, forward strand.
GCCCGAGGGCGGTCACCTGGGCCGACACCCAGCCGAGATAGCTGACGATGATGATCAGCGAGCAGGCCACCTCGACCGTGCGCCCGTAGCGGGCCCGGTAGTAGTCGCTGATCGTGAGCAGCGTCATGCGGTAGAGCTTCGCCGCGAAGAACAGGCCGACCAGGATCAGGCAGCTGCCCGCGCCGAACGGATCCTCGACCACCGCACCCAGCCCGCCCTGCACGAACTTCGCCGGGATGCCGAGCACCGTCTCCGAGCCGAACCAGGTGGCGAAGGTGGTGGTCACGATCATGACCATCGGCAGGTGACGCCCGGCGATCGCGAAATCGGCCGTGTTCTTGACCCGACGGGCCGCCCACAGGCCGATGGCGATGGTGACCAGGAGGTAGGCGAAGACCAGGACGAGGAGCATGACGGGGCGCGGACTGAGGGCGGAAAGGCGGGCGCGGGGACGGGATGCGGACGGCCGGAGAGACCGCGCCCGGCAGACGGGCCACACGCGGATTATGACGCCTCGCGGCGCCTGCCGCCCCGGCCGCGGACGGCGCAGGCGTCCCGGTGGCCTACAATGGCAGGTTTACCCCAAAGCGCCCGCTCAATGCATCCCATGTTGAACGTCGCGGTGCGCGCCGCGCGCGCCGCAGGCCGGATCATCACCCGCGCCGCCCTCGATCTCGACAGCATCAAGGTCGCCCGCAAGCAGCGTAACGACTTCGTCACGGAAGTCGACCGCGCCTCCGAGGCCACCATCATCGGCGCGCTCAAGCAGGCGTATCCCGACCATGCCTTCCTCGGCGAGGAGTCCGGTCACCTGCCCGGCAGGCTCGACGTGCCGCCGCAGGAAGCCGAGAACATCTGGATCATCGATCCGCTCGACGGCACCACCAACTTCATCCACGGCCTGCCGCAGTACTGCGTGTCGATCGCGCTGATGCAGAAGGGTGTCGTCACGCAGGCCATCGTCTACGACCCGAACCGCGACGAGCTGTACACCGCGAGCAAGGGTCGCGGCGCCTTCCTCAACGACCGCCGCATCCGGGTCGCGACGAACGCGCGGCTCGAGGAGGCCCTGGTCGGCACCGGTTTCCCGTTCCGCAAGATCGAGGAGATCGACCGCTACCTGGCACTGTTCAAGGCCGTCTCCGAGAAGGCCGCCGGCCTGCGCCGTCCGGGCGCCGCCGCCCTCGACCTGGCCTACGTGGCGGCCGGCCGCTACGACGCGTTCTTCGAGATCGGCCTGATGCCCTGGGATGTCGCCGCAGGCAGCCTGCTGGTCAGCGAGGCCGGGGGCCTGGTGGGCAACCTCCAGGGCGACGGCGACCCCATCTTCTCGGAGCAGGTGCTGGCCGGCGCCCCGAAGGTGTTCGGGCAGATGGTCGGACTGTTCGCCCAGGTGCGCTGAGGTCCGGAGCGCCGGGCTGCGGGGCCCCTTGCCCTGACGGTCCCGGGCGGCTCGGGCCCATCGGCAATACCCCTCCCGCCGAGGCGCGAGGCAACTGCTTTGTTATGCTGCTCGAGCAATCCGTAGCCGTCTGAGCAGCACAGATTCGCCTCGGGGATCATGGGCCGGGCGCGGGGTCGAACCCGTCCTGCGTCATCGGGCAGCGGGCTGTTCCCTGGCTGCCCGACAGCCTCCATGGCCACCGCGGCACTGACAACACAGGAGACACTCATGCACCGCAGCCCCCGCTCCCCGTTCCGCCGCGATGTCGTGCAGAAGACCGCTGCCGCCGTCGGCGCCACGTCCTTCGCACCCGCGCTCCTCGCCCAGGCCGCACCGGTGCGGGTGGGCTACTCGATGTCTCGCACCGGGCCATGGACCGGTGGCGCGCAGGTCAGTCAGGAGCCCAACTACCTGCTGTGGGCCGAACAGCAGAACCAGGCGGGTGGCCTGGATGTCAAGGGCGTGCGCCGCAAGATCGAGCTCATCAGCTCCGACGACCGCAGCGACACCGAGACCGTGGTGCGCACTTACGAGAAGCTCATGGGCAGCGACAAGGTGGACCTGGTGCTGCCGCCCTGGGGCAGCAACGCCAACTTCGCCGTGGCGCCGCTGGCCAACCGCTTCGGCTACCCGTTCCTCGCCCCCACGGCCTTGAGCCGCCGCCTGGTGGAGATGAAGCTGCCCTACTTCTTCCTGCTGCTGCAGCAGCCCAAGCCCATGTGCGAGGCGATCGTGGACATGTTCAAGGCCAATGGCGTTCGCAACGTGGCCTGCATCTACGTGGACGACCTGTTCGGCCTGGAGAACTACGCAGCCTTCAAGGTG
>JAIYAG010000183.1 GCA_027489195.1 Burkholderiales bacterium
GTTCGTCGCCGCGCTCGCCTCGTGCAAGCGCGAGGCCAGCGCTTCGTTCGGCAACGACGCGGTGCTGGTCGAGCGCTACGCGACCAAGCCGCGCCACGTCGAGATCCAGGTGTTCGCCGACGCGCACGGCCACGCGCTGTACCTGTTCGAGCGCGACTGCTCGGTGCAGCGCCGCCATCAGAAGGTCATCGAGGAGGCGCCCGCCCCCGGCCTGCCCGAGGCCACGCGGCGCGCGATGGGCGAGGCGGCGGTGGCGGCGGCGCGTGCGGTCGGCTACGTCGGTGCGGGGACGGTGGAGTTCATCCTCGACGCCTCGGGCGCGTTCTACTTCATGGAGATGAACACGCGGCTGCAGGTCGAGCATCCGGTGACCGAGATGATCACCGGGCTCGACCTGGTCGAATGGCAGCTTCGCGTGGCCTGCGGCGAGCCGCTGCCGCTGGCGCAGTCGGACCTGCGCGTGAACGGCCATGCGATCGAGGCGCGGGTCTACGCCGAGAACCCGGACCGCGGCTTCCTGCCGTCGACCGGCACGCTTGCGCGCCTGCGCACGCCCGCGGCCGTGCAGTTCACCGTCGGCGCGGACGCGAGCGGCCGGCCGGCGCCGGTGCGCATCGACAGCGGCATCGGCGAGGGCGATGCGATCACGCCGTTCTACGACCCGATGATCGCCAAGCTGATCGTCTGGGGCGAGGACCGTGCGCAGGCGATCGCCCGGATGCGCGAGGCGCTCGCCCGCTTCGAGGCGGTGGGCCCGTCGACCAACGTCGACTTCCTCGGCCGCCTGATGCGCTGCCGCAGCTTCGCCGAGGCCGACCTCGACACCGCGCTCATCGAGCGCGAGCGCGAGGCGCTGGCGCCGCGCACCGCCGCACCGCCCGCCGCCGTGCTCGCGACCGCCGCCGCCGCGGTGCTCACCGCCGAGACGCCGCGCGGCGCCGCGTCCGACCCGTGGTCGGTCGCGGACGGCTTCCGGATCGGCGCGCCGCTGGCGCGCACGCTGGTCTTCACGCGCGGCGAGTCGCGCCACGAGGTGGTGCTCGAGTACGGCCGCGGCGGCTGCGCGGTGCGCACCGGCGACACCGTGCTGTGCCTGGCGGCGCTGCGCCGCGACGGCGCGCGCGTCACCGGCATCGCCGGCGAGTCGCGCTTCGACGCGAGCGCCGTGTACGCCGGCGAGACGCTGCACCTGTTCGGCGCCGACGGCCACTGGCAGCTCGGCTACGCGCCGCCGCTCGCGCACGCGGGCGACGCCGACGACACCGGCGGCAGCCTCGCGGCGCCGATGCCGGGCAAGGTGATCGCGCTGATGGTCGAGGCCGGCGCCACGGTGCGACGCGGCCAGCCGCTGCTGGTGATGGAGGCGATGAAGATGGAGCACACCATCGCCGCGCCCGCCGACGGCGTGGTCGAGGCCCTGCTCTATCGGGTCGGCGACCAGGTGGCCGAGGGGGCGGCGCTGGTGGGGTTCGCGGCGTCGGTGCCGGCGCCGGCCTGAGATGAGCCCCCGATGAGGCCGGTCCGCGGTACCCGGGCGACCGAGGGCCACCCGCGATGACCCGGATCGCCGTCGCCCGGCTCTGGTTCGAGGGCAACGCATTCTCGCCGACGCTGACCGGCGAGGCCGAGTTCGCGCGCCGCGAGTGGCGCGAGGGCGAAGCGGCGCTCGCGGCCGGGCGCGGCACGGCGACCGAGCTGGGTGCGGTCGTCGATGCCGCCGCGGCCGACGGCCTGTATCCCGGCTGGTCGGTGCATGCGCTGCGCTGCGCGTCGGCCGACCCGGGTGGCCCGATCGAGGAGGCGGTGTTCGGCCGCTGGCTCGACGAGGTGCTCGCCGGGCTGCGGCGCGTGGCGCCCGACGGCGTCTACCTGTCGCTGCACGGCGCGGCGATCACCACCGCGCGCGACACGCCCGAGCTCGACGCGCTGCGCGCGCTGCGGGCCGCGGTCGGCGACACGGTGCCGGTGGTGGCGAGCTTCGACCTGCACGGCAACCTCGATCCGGGCATCGCCGCGCCGCTGGACTTCGGCACGGTCTACCGCACCTATCCGCACGTCGACATGCACGAGACCGCCACGCGCGCGCTCGGCGTGCTCGCGCGGCGGCTGGCCGGCGCGCCGCGCGCCTCGGGCGCGGTGGTGCCGCTCGGGCGCGTGCTGCCGAGCTTCAACATGCGCACCGACAGCGGCCCGATGGCCGCGCTCGAGGCGCTCGCACGCGCCGCCGAACGCGAGCCGGGCGTGCTCGACGTGTCGCTGTTCGGCGGGTTCCCGTATGCGGACACCGCCGCCACTGGCGCCTCGGTGATGGCCTGGGCCGATGACGCTCCGCACGCCGCACGCGTCGCGCACCGGCTCGCCGACGCCATGGCCGCCCGCGCCGCCGAGTTCGAGCCGCGGCTGCTGTCGGCGCGCGAGGGCATCCTGAGCGCGCTCGCCGCGAGCGCGGGCCCGGTCGCGGTCACCGACCCCGCCGACAACCCGCTGTCGGGCGGCGGCGCGGACACGCCGGCGCTCTTCGCCACCCTGCTCGCGATGCGGCGCGAGGCCGGCTCGCCGCTCGCCGCGCTGCCCGCGGGACACATCGCCTTCGCCTACTTCGCCGATGCGGCGCTGGTCGCGCGCGCCCGCGCCGCCGGGCCGGGCGCCACGATCGAGGCCGCGCTCGGCGCGCGTCACGGCGACGCGTTCGGCCCCGCCGTGCGCGTGTCCGCCCGCGTGCTGCGCGCGACCGACGGCCGCTTCGTGAACACCGGGCCGATGGAGCGTGGCTCGGTCGTCGACGTGGGGCCGAGCGTCGTGCTCGACGTCGACGGCATCCTGGTGGTGGTGACCAGCGCCGTCGGCGCGGCCAACGACCCGGGCTTCCTCGCGCTGCACGGCATCGACCCCCGCGCGCTGCGCCTGCTCGCGGTGAAGGCGAAGAACCACTTCCGCGCGGCCTTCGCGCCGCTGCTGGGCGCGATCGTCGACGTCGACTGCCCGGGGCCGGCGGCGGCCGACCTGTCGACGCTGCCGTTCAGGCATGCACCCGGGGTCGCACGCAGCGCCGCGACACCGAACGACCGGCCCGCCCCCTGCGGCGGGGCGGTCAGCAAACAGACGCCCTCAGCCGTACCGCTTCGCCAGCGACGCCACGCTCGCGTGGAAGCCCGCGACCGTCTTCTCCAGGATCTCGGCCACCGTCTCGACGGACTCGATGCGCCCGCAGACCTGCCCGGTCAGCGGCACCGCCGCCTCCATGTCGCCGCCGAAATAGAGGTCCAGCACGCCGGCGAATTCGGCGCGGACGCTCTCCGGGACCGTGGCTTCCAGTCGCGTGGTGCGCGCCGTGCGCAGCGCACGCAGCGCCGGTCCCTGCCCGCCGCGGTTGAGGAACACCGTGTCGGTCTCGGCGGCGCCGACGATCGCGCGCTTCCAGTTGTCGTGCACCGGCGACTCCGCGGCCGACAGCATCCGCGTGCCCATCTGGATGCCCTCGGCACCGAGCGCGAACGCCGCCGCCATCGACGGCCCGTCGCAGAAGCCGCCGGCCGCGATCACCGGCACGTCGACCTTCGAGCACACCAGCGGCAGCAGCACCATCGAGGCCACGTCGCGCTGGTTCTTGAAGCCGCCGCCCTCGCCGCCCTCCACGATCAGCCCGTCGACGCCCGCCTCCACCGCCTTGAGCGCACCCTTGAGCGTGGGCACGACATGGAACACGGTGAGCCCCGCCGCCTTGAGCTCGGCGCAGTAGCGCGACGGATCGCCCGCCGACGTGGTCACGAAGCGCACGCCCTGGTCGACCACGAACTTCACGATGTCCGGGTCGCGCACGTAGGCCAGCGCGATGTTCACGCCGAAGGGCTTGTCGGTCAGATCGCGCATCTTCCGGATCTCGCCGCGGATCGCGTCGAGGTCGCCCGAGGAGGTCTCGATGATGCCCATGCCGCCGGCATTGGAGACCGCCGAGGCGAGCTGCGCGCGGGCGATCCAGCCCATCGGCGCCTGCACGATCGGACAGGGCACGCCCAGCAGGCGGGTGACGCGGTTGTCGATGGGTCGCATGAAGGCTCGATTCCGTCGGGAAGCGTGGGATCAGTCGATCTTGGCGCCCGAGGTCTTCACGACCTCGCGCCACTTGGCCGTCTCGCTCGCGATGTGCCGCGCGAGGTCCGCCGGCGTGCCGCCCACCGGCTCGGCGCCCAGCCCGCGGAAGCGCTCGATCACCTCGGGCTTCTTGAGGATGCGGTCTACCTCGGTCGAGACACGCGTGACGATCGCCTCGGGCGTGCCGCGCGGCGCCACCAGCACGAACCACGACTCGGCCTCGTAGCCCGGCAGCGAGGCGCCGATGGGCTTGACGTCGGGGAGCTGCGCGTTCGGCGCCGCCGAGGTCACGCCGAGCGCGATCAGTCGGCCCGACTTGATGTGCGGCAGCGCCGAGGGCAGGTTGTCGATCGACATGTCGATCTGCCCGCCCAGCAGGTCCTGCAGCATCGGCGCGCTGCCCCGGTAGGGGATGTGCGTGACGAAGACCTTGGCGCGGGTCTTGAAGAGCTCGGTGGAGAGCTGGCCGGTCGAGCCGTTGCCCGGGCTGCCGTAGGTGAGCTTGCCCGGCTTGGAGCGGGCCAGCTTGATCAGCTCGTCCATCGTCTTCACGCCGAGCGAGGGCGGCACGACCATCACGTTCGGCACGCGCGTCACGTAGGAGACCGGGATCAGGTCCTTCTCCGTGTCGTACGGCATCTTCGGGTACAGGAACTGGTTGATCGCCTGCGTGCCCGGCGTGCCCATCAGGAAGGTGTAGCCGTCGGGCGCCGACTTGGCCACCGCGTCGGCGCCGACGTTGCCGCCCGCGCCGGCCCGGTTCTCGATGATCACCGTCTGCTTGAGCACCGGCGAGAGCTGTTCGGCGATCACGCGCGCGACGATGTCGGTGGTGCCGCCGGCGGCGAAGGGCACGACGATGCGCACCGGCTTGGACGGCCAGTCGGACTGGGCCAGGGCCTGGGGTGCAGCGACGGCCGACAGCACGCCGAGCGTGGCGGCGGCGGCGATCGCGCGGCGGCGGACCGCGGCGTGCTGCGAGATGGAACGGTAGCGGCGCATGGTGGTGTCTCCCCCGTGTCGGAACGCCCGATGGTAGCGTGCCGGGCCGATCGCCTATGATCGCCGCCATGTCTGCCGCCCTGTCCTCCGCGATGAGTCCGCCTGTGCGACTGCTCGTCGCCCATTCCGAACCCGGCGCCGGCCGTGCGTGGCGCGACGCGCTCGCCGAGCGCCTGCCCGCCGCCCAGGTCGCCATCGACCCCGGCACGCCCGACGGCGCCGGCCCGGACGGCGCGCCGCCCGGCTTCGAGGCCGACTGGGCCGTCGGCTGGGGGCCGCCCGCAGACCTCTTCGCGCGCCAGCCGCGGCTGCGCGGCTTCTTCTCGTCGGGCGCCGGCGTCGACCACCTGCTGCGCCATCCCGGGCTGCCGGCGGCACTGCCGCTGATCCGGCTCGAGGACGCCGGCATGGCCGAGCTGATGGCCGACTACTGCCTGCTCGAGCTGCTGCGCATCGCGGGCCGCCACGACGCCTATGCCGCGCAGCAGGCGCGCGCGCACTGGGAGGAGCTGACCGGCTACACCCGCGCCGAGCTGCCGGTGGGCATCGTCGGCGTCGGCGTGCTCGGCGCGCACGTCGCGCGGCACCTGGCGCGCGCGGGCTTCACCGTGCGTGGCTTCGCGCGCGGCCCGAAGCTCGTCGAGGGCGTCGAGGTGATGCACGGCGCATCGCGCTGGCAGGAGTTCCTCGAGGCCACGCGCGTGCTGATCCTGCTCGCGCCGCGCACCGCCGAGACCGAGAACCTGATCGACGCGTCCGCGCTCGCGCGGCTGCGCCCCGGCGGCTGGCTGATCAACGTCGCGCGCGGCGCGCTGGTCGTCGACGCCGACCTCGTGGCCGCGCTCGATGCCGGCACGCTCGCCGGCGCCACCCTCGACGTCTTCCGCCAGGAGCCGCTGCCGGCCTCGCATCCGTTCTGGCACCATCCCCGCATCCGCGTGACGCCGCATTCGTCGGCGCCGACGCAGGTCGCGGTCTCCGCCGCGCAGGTCGCGGCCAAGCTCGCCGCACTCGTACGCGGCGAAACGGTCGGCGGCCTCGTCGAGCGCGCGCGCGGCTACTGAGCCACCGAAGGACACCCCACGATGACCCCCACCCTGCCCCGCCGCGTCGCGATCGTCGAAGTCGGCCCGCGCGACGGCCTGCAGAACGAGAAGTCGCCGATCACCACCGACATGCGGATCGAGCTCTGCGACCGCCTGACCGATGCCGGCTTTCCCAACATCGAGGCCGGCTCCTTCGTGTCGCCCAAGTGGGTACCGCAGATGGCCGACACCGCGGAAATCATGCGGCGCATCCGCCGCAAGCCCGGCGTCACCTACTCGGTGCTGACGCCCAACATGAAGGGCTTCGAGGGCGCGCTCGAAGCGAAGGCCGACGAAGTGGTGATCTTCGGCGCCGCCTCCGAGGCCTTCTCGCAGCGGAACATCAACTGCTCGATCGCCGAGTCCATCGCGCGCTTCGAGCCGGTCGCGCAGGCCGCGAAGGCGAACCGCATCCGGCTGCGCGCGAGCGTGTCGGTCGCGCTCGGCTGCCCGTACCAGGGCGAGGTGTCGCCGGCCGCGGTGGCGGACGTCGTGCAGCGCTTCGCCGACCTCGGCTGCGACATGATCGACATCGCCGACACCATCGGCACCGGCACGCCGCGCCAGACCCACGCGGTGTTCGAGGCCGCGCTGCGCGTGGTGCCGCCGGGGCGGCTCTCCGGCCACTTCCACGACACCTACGGCATGGCGGTGGCCAACACCTACGCCGCGCTCGAGGCCGGCATCTCCACCTTCCATGCGTCGGTGGCCGGCATGGGCGGCTGCCCGTACGCCAAGGGCGCCACCGGCAACGTCGCCACCGAGGACCTGCTGTACCTGTTCCAGGGCCTGGGCATCGAGACCGGCGTGGACCTGGCCAGGGTCGTCGAGACCGGGCAGTGGGTGTCGGGGCTGCTCGGACGCAAGGGGCAGGCGCGCGCGGGCAACGCGATCGCGGCCAAGCGGGCGGACGCGGCGACGGCCTGATGCAGCCGATCCGCCCCGCCGTCGTCGCCAGCCCCGACTATCCGTTCACGCCGGTCGACGCACCGGTCAAGCTCGACCAGAACGAGGCGCCCGAGGACTTCCCCGCGCCGCTCAAGGCGATCGCCCTCGAGCGGCTCGGCGCGATGCCGTGGCACCGCTACCCCGACCTCAACGCCGAGGGCCTCGCCGCCCGCATCGCCGCGCACGAGGACTGGCCCGAGGCCGGCGTCGTCCCGGCCACCGGCAGCAACGTGCTGATCGCGCAGATGGTGGCGCTCGCCGGGATCGGCGCGCGCGTGCTGACGGTGGCGCCCGCGTTCGCGCTCTACGGGCTCGATGCGCGGCTGCTCGGCGCGGCGCTGACCGAGGTGCCGCTGCGCGAGGACCTGAGCACCGACGTCGACGGCCTGCTGCAGGCGCTCGAGACGCTGCGCCGCGAGTCGCCCGACACCGGCGGCGTGGTCTTCGTGCCGCGGCCGCATGCGCCCGCCGGCTCGCTGGTGTCGCTCGACGATCTCGAGCGCATCGCCCGGGCGAGTGCCGGCTGGCTGCTGGTCGTCGACGAGGCGTACCACCACTTCACGCCCGACACCGCGATCGGGCTCGCGCGCCGCCATCCGCACGTGGTGCTGCTGCGCACGATGTCCAAGGGCTGGGGCCTCGCCGGGCTGAGGCTGGGCTGGGCGCTGGCGTCGGACGACGTGGCGCGCCAGCTGCGCAAGCTGTCGCCGCCCTTCGGCGTGTCGACGATGCAGGCGGTGTGCGCCGAGGTCGCGTTCGAGCATGCGGCGCTGCTGCACGAGCGGATCGCGCGCGTCGTGAGCGAGCGCGAGCGCATGGCCGCGGCCCTGGCGCGGCATCCGACCTGGCACGTGTATCCGTCGGCCGCGAACTTCCTGCTGGTGCGCACGCCGGACGCGGCCCAGGCCCACGCGGCGCTGCGCGCCGCGGGCGTGCTGGTGCGTCGGCAGGATTCGATGCCGGGGCTCGCGGGCTGTTTCCGGGTGACGGTCGGCACGCCGGCGGAGAACGAGGTGTTCCTGGCGGCGGCGGGGGTGGGCTCGGCCTGACGGGTCCGCTGCGCGCTGACGGCGCAGCCCGCTCGGCGCGGCCCGCTCGGCGCTCGGCGCTCGACGCTCGGTCTTCAGCGCGCCGCAGGCACGGACGCGGGCGCGGCCGCCGCCACCACCGCGTCCTTGTACCCCGCCGCATCGAACGCGCGCCGCACCGTGCCGTCGCGCTTGGCCTCCTCGATGAAGGCCGCCGCCACGCCGAGCGCCGCACGGCGACCGCGCGGCACGCCGATCGCCACGCGCTCCACCAGGAAGGCGTCGTCCAGCACCTTCGAGCCCGGCACCTGCGCGGCCAGCCCCAGCAGCGTCTCGCGGCCCGCACCGGCCGCATCCACCGTGCCGGTCCGGAGCTGTTCGCGGATCTGGTCGAGGGTGCGGAAGCGCACGATCGTCGCGGCCTTGATCACGCCCTCGCGGTTGCGCGCGGTCACCGAGCCCTCGGCCACCGCGAGGCGGATGCCGGCGCGATCGAGGTCGGCGACGCGGGCGATCGGCACGCCGGCGCGCACGAGGTAGGTGTACGACTGGTCGTAGTAGGACGGGCCGTAGTCGATCACGCGGGTGCGGGCGTCGTCGTAGGGCAGGAAGGTCACGTCCCAGTCGCCGCGGGCGCCCGCATCCAGCAGGTCCGGATAGTTGCCGTAGGCCACGAGCTCGACCGGCAGCCCGATGCGCGCGCCGAACGCGACCGCGAGGTCGGCGGGCACGCCCTTGGGCCGCCCGCCCGGCGTATCGAGCGTGCCGCGGAAGGTGCTGCCGCTCGGGCCCACCGCGATCGCCGCGCGCAGGCGGCCGCTGGGGGCGAGCTCGCGGAGGGCGGCGGGGTCGGGGGGGCGTGGGCGGGGCGGCGCCGAGGGCGAGGCCGAGGCCGCTGCTGCGGCGGACGCTCCGGCGGACGCGGCGCCCGGGCCCGACGACCCCGTGCGCCCGCCCGCACACCCCGCGAGCGCCAGCCCCGCGCCCAGCAGCAGCGTGCGGCGCGGGCCGGACGCGACGCCAGGCGTCGGACCGGAGCCGTCTGGCGTCGAGGGGTCGCGGTACATGGTCCCGATCCTGCCATGCCCGTCACGCGAGTGGAACCGCGGCCGGGATACCGCGGCCGGGATACCGTGGCCGAGGTATCGCGGCCCGGGTACCGCGGCCGAGGTATCGCCCGCCGAGGTATCGCCACCGGGGCCATCGCGGTCGAAGCACCCGCCCCGCCCGGGTAGCCGCACCCGCCCCCGGGGCGCCCGCGGCCACGCCTGACCCGTCTTGTACACTGCGCCGCGATGAATGCCGCCACACGCCCCGTCCGCGCCGAGCCGCCCGCCCCCGGCGACACCACGCGCCCCGTGCGCTCGCCCTGCGTGTCGATCTGCCGCATCGACGCCGCGAGCGGCCTGTGCATCGGCTGCCAGCGCACCCTCGACGAGATCGGCGACTGGGGCTCGATGGCCGATGCCGGACGCCTCGAGGTCTGGGGCCGCATCGTCGCGCGGCGCGAAGCCGGCGCACGCTGAGGCGCAGCGCGCACGATGAAGACCGTCCGCTGGTACTTCGATTTCATCTCGCCGTACGCGTACCTGCAGAGCGCGGTGCTCGACCGGATCGCGCCCCACGCCCGCATCGAGCCGGTGCCCATCCTCTTCGCCGGCCTGCTGCAGCACCACGCACACAAGGGCCCCGCCGAGATCGCGCCGAAGAAGGTCCACACCTTCCGCCAGGTGGTCTGGCTCGCCCACCAGCACGGCATCCCGCTCGCGCTGCCCGCCGCCCACCCGTTCAACCCGCTGCCGATGCTGCGGCTGTCGATCGCGCTGGGCAACACGCCCGAGGCCGTGCAGGCGCTGTTCCGCCACGTCTGGGTCGACGGCCACCTGCCCACCGACGCCGCGCCCTGGGCCGCGCTGTGCCGGCGCCTCGGCGTCGACGACCCGGCCGAAGCCACCGCGCGGCCCGAGGTCAAGGACACGCTGCGCCGGAACACCGAGCGCGCGATCACCGAGGGCCTGTTCGGCGTGCCGACGCTGGCCGTCGACGACCAGCACTTCTGGGGCTTCGACATGACCGACGCGGCCATCGCGTACCTGGGCGGCGACCCGATCTTCGCCTCGCCGCTGATGACGCGCGCCGGCGCCCTGCCCGACGGCGTGACGCGGGTGCCGCGTTGAACCCGCGTCACGAGGTGCTCGCGCGGACCTTCGCGACCCCGGTCTCCGGCCGCGCGTACCGGCCGGTCACCCGCATCCTCGCGGCGGCGCTGGTCGCGGGCCTTCTCGTCTGGGGCGCCGTGGGCCTGTTCCGGGAACTGGGCACCCCGATCGACTGGCCGCGCATCGGCGCCTCCGCGATCATCGCGGTCGCGCTGCTGTGGCCCATGCCCTCGATCCTCGCCGGGCGCACCGTCATCGACGCCAACGGCATCCGCCAGGACGGCTGGATGGGCCGCGAGGCCACCTGGGCCGAGGTGCAGAAGATCCGCTACATCCCGATGCCGATGTCGCCGCGCCTCGTCGTCTCGACTGGCCTGGGCCGCGCCCGCGTCTTCTACAGCGGCGACGTCCAGCTCGACGGCGCCTTCCGCGAGGTGGTGCGCGTGCTGACCGCACCGCTCGAAGAGCTGCGGTGAGCACCGCACCGCGCCTGCCCGCCTCGATGCGCTTCATCGAGCGCGACTGGCTGTCCGCCAACGGCATCCTGTTCGACGACGGCACGCGCACCGCGCTCGTCGACACCGGCTACGTCAAGCACCAGGACCTCACCCTCGCCGTCGTGCGCCGCGCGCTCGGCGAGCGCCCGCTCGACCTGCTGCTCAACACCCACCTGCACAGCGACCACTGCGGCGGCAACGCGATCCTGCAGACGCACTACGGCGTACGCACCCTCGTGCCCGCAGCGAGCGTCGACGCGGTCCGCACCTGGGACGAGGACGCCCTCACCTTCGCCGCCACCGGCCAGCGCTGCGCGCGCTTCGTCTGCGACGGCGCGCTCGAAGACGGCCAGACCATCGAGCTCGGCGGCATGTCCTGGCAGGCCATCGCCGCCCCCGGCCACGACCCGCAGGCGCTGATCCTGCATTGCGCCGCCGAGCGCGTGCTGATCTCCGCCGACGCGCTCTGGGGCAACGGCTTCGGCGTGATCTTCCCCGAGCTCGAGGGCGAGTCCGGCTTCACCGAGCAGCGCGCCATCCTCGAGCGCATCGAAGGCCTCGACGTCGCCGTCGTGATCCCCGGCCACGGCCCGATGTTCACCGACATGCGCGGCGCGCTGCGCACCGCGCGCGAGCGCCTCGAGTACCTGTCCGCCGACCCGAAGCGCAACGCGCTGCA
>JAIYAG010000522.1 GCA_027489195.1 Burkholderiales bacterium
GACGATGCGCCCGTCGGCGACGGCGAGCGCGGCGACGGTCCGGTCCGCGGCGTCCAGCGTGTGGACGGTGCCGCCGTGCAGGATCAGCGTGGGGGGCGCGGTGGGGGCGAGCATCGGGTGATTGTAGGCGTGCGGTGGGGGCGGCCCGCGCTTGTAGCCGTCACACTTCCGGAACGCCGAGCGCCCGAGCGCCGTCGGCTGCGGTACGGTCTCGGCGATGCGAGCATGAACGCGCGCGAGACGCGCGTCGACCGCAACCCTGCGCATGCCCTCTGGAGTCTCACCCTTGACCGAACTCGCCTGGCTGTCCGGAAAGCAGCTCGCCGCACGCATCCGCCGCGGCGAGCTCTCCTCGCTCGAGGCCCTCGATGCGATGCTCGCCCGCATGGAGCGGCTCAACCCCGCGATCAACGCGATCGTCACCACCGACGTGCCGCGGGCGCGCCGCCAGGCGAAGGCCGCCGACCGCGCCCGCGCCAAGGGCGTGTCGCTGGGCCCGCTGCACGGCGTGCCGATGACGGTGAAGGAGTCGTTCGACGTCGCCGGCATGGCCACCACCGTGGGCTTCATGGCGCACCGCGGCAACCTGCCCGCGCAGGACGCGCTCGTCGTGCAGCGGCTGGCCGCGGCGGGCGCGATCGTCTTCGGCAAGACCAACCTGCCGGTGGCGATGGCCGACTGGCAGTCGTTCAACCCGGTCTACGGCACGACCAACAATCCCTGGGATCCGACGCGCGTGCCGGGCGGCTCCTCGGGCGGCTCGGCGGCGGCGCTGGCCGCCGGGCTCACGCCGCTGGAGTTCGGCTCGGACATCGGCGCGTCGATCCGCAACCCGGCGCACTACTGCGGCGTGTTCGGCCACAAGCCGACGATCGGCATCGTGCCCTCGCGCGGCCACGGCCTGCCGCCCTATGTGCACGACCGCGACATCGCCGCCTGCGGCCCGCTCGCGCGCACCGCGGCCGACCTCAGGCTGCTGCTCGAGGCGACCGCGGGCGCGGACCCGGCCTGGCAGGCGGGCTGGCAGGTGGCGCTGCCGGCCTCGAAGCGGCGCACGCTCAAGGGCCTGCGCGTGGGCGTGCTGCTGTCGGCGCCGACCGCCGACGTGGACCGCGGCGTGCAGGACGTGCTGGCCACGCTCGCCCGTGCGATGAAGTCGGCGGGCGCGAAGGTGGACCTCGCGCCCGAGCTGCCCTTCGACCTCGCCGACAACCACAACACCTACTTCATGCTGCTGCGGGCGGCGACCAGCGGCTCGGTCACCGACGCACAGGTCGCGCAGGCCGCCAGGCGCCGCCCGAAGCTGCGCGCCGACGACTGGTCCTACACCGCGATGCTGGCGCGCGCCTGGACGCTGCCGCAGCGCGAGTGGCACCACTGGAACGAGCGCAGGCTCGCGCAGACCGAGGGCTGGATGCGCTGGTTCGGGCGCTACGACGTGATGCTGTGCCCGACCGCGTCGACCACCGCGTTCCCCCACATGCAGACGGGCGAGCGCTGGGAGCGCCTGCTCGACGTCAACGGCGTGCCGCAGCCGAGCACGACGCAGATGTTCTGGGCCGGGCTCGGTGCGGTCTGCGGGCTGCCGGCGACGGTGCTGCCCGCGGGCCTCGCGGCCGACGGCCTGCCGGTGGGCGCGCAGCTGATCGGCGCACGGGGCACGGACCTGGACCTGCTGGCGATCGCGGGGCTGCTCGAGCGCGAGGGCTTCGGGTTCAGGGCGCCGCCGGGATTCGACTGACGGGACTGACGGCGACCGACGGATCGCCCCGGCTGCTCAGCGCGCCACCGGCACCACGATCTCGTTGCGCCGCATGAACGGCAGCCGCCACGGCGGGTCGTAGCGCGCGAGCTGCGGCGGGCCGGCGGCCTTCAGGCCCTTCGTGCCCATCCAGGCGAGCAGCTCGGCGGTGTTGGCGCGGACCTTGTCCTCGCCGGTGAATCCGGAGAACACCAGCACCGCGTGGCGCCCGCCGGGCACCTCGCGCAGGACCACCGAGGCGTCGTCGGGGCGGGGCAGCGTCGCGAGGGTGTACGAGGCCGGCATCGTGAAGCGGATCGTCCACGTGCCCTCGCCCGAGAGCGCATCGCCGCCCTGGCGCGCCGCGCTCACCGGCGCGGTCATCGCGATCTTCTCGGAGGCCGGCTCGACCGCGACGGGTGCGGTCATCTCGATCTTCTCGGACCCGGTGGCGCGCACCGACCGGTTGGCGCCGAAGATGTAGGCGGCGATCGCCCGGAAGCCGCGGTTCGACGCGCTCGACAGGTCGCCCTCGACGACGGTCTCGGCGACGATCGTCGGCGCGTAGTCGCGCAGCTCGATGCGGCCGTCGCGTTCGACGACGGTGTGGGCGGGTTCCTCGATGGCCAGGGTCGGGCTCGCTTGGGTGAGGAGGGCGGCGGCGCACAGCAGCACGGCCGCAGCGCGTCGCAGGGAGGGGTCGATCATCGGGCTTCGGGCGCTGGGGGTCATCGGCATCGGTCGCGTCTGCGGGTCGGTCATGACGCCGACGCGCCGACGATCCGTCCAAGCGGTCGATGAGGCGCGGGATGCGCACCGGACCGGTGCAGGGCCCGCCGACTGTGTCGACCCGGACAGGATTGGGCGTTGTTTCCCCGCCTTTTCGCGGGTTTCGGAACCGCCGAGCTGCCGGACAGTGGTGACCGTGCGCCGGATCGCCTCGGGTTCGACCCCGATGTCGACCTGATCGGTCCGCCGCGACACCCCCGGATCCGGCCCTGTGCCGGAGACGGCCCTGAACCCCTGTGGCAACGGACCCCCATGACCAAGCTCATCCTCTCGTTCTGCGTCGCGGTCGCGGCGCTGCTCTCGACCCCCCTGGCCCACGCCAACGACTTCGCCGACCTGCGGGTGAAGGCGTCCGCCGCACGCGAATCCCTGGTGACCATGCTCACCAACAAGGACAAGCGCGGTCCCGACCAGCAGAAGATCGTCAAGGACACCGCCGACGTGGTCTCCGCCACGCTCACGAAGCTCAAGGCGCCGGCCGGCAAGGACGCGCAGCTCAAGGAGCTGTCCGAGACCTGGGGCGCGTTCAAGAAGACGCGCGAGGCCGAGCTGGTGCCGGCGATCCTCGCGGGCCGCGAGGACGAGGCGCGCAAGCTCGCCGGTGGCGTGCAGAAGGAGCGCTACACCCGCGTGCAGGAGCTGATCGGCGAGCTCGGCGGCTGATCCGCGCCACCGGCGGCCTCGTGCCGCCGGTGTCCGCCCTCGAGCCTCCCCAACTCGTCATCCGGACAACCGAATGAAAGCCATTCCCTTCTCGATCGGACTGCGGGTCTCGCTCGCGTTCGGCGCGGTGCTCGCCACCATCGGCCTGCTGGTCGGTGCAGTGCTCTGGCAGCTGTCGGCCACGGTCGCCAGCTCCGACCGAACGAGCGCCGGCGTGCAGACGATCGCGGGCACCGCGACACTCAACACCCTCGCCAAGGACAACGCGATCGCCAGCATGGTGATCCTGCTGTCGCCGAGCGAGAAGCAGCAGGCCAAGCTCGCCGGCGAGATCGCCGCCCGCGACGAGCGCATGGTCCGCGAGCTCGAGACGATCGCCGGCCGGCTCTCCGGCTCGCCCGAGGACGCCGAGATGCTCGAGGCGGTCCGTAAGCGTCATGCGACGCAGCGGGCCGGCGTGCAGCGCATCGTCAAGCTCGTGCAGTCGGGCAAGCAGTCCGAGGCGGCCTTCTCGGCCGACGAGGAGATGATTCCGATGATGGCGCCGTTCCTCGACGCCATCGCCAAGCTCGATGCGCGGCAGTTCGAGATCCTGCGCGAGTCCGAGTCCGAAGGGCACGCGCTGCTGGTGTCGATGCAGCGCACCTCGATCTTCGCGGGACTGGCCGCCGCGCTGCTGGCCGCCGCCGCCGGCGTGTGGCTGGTGCGCAGCGTGACCCGGCCGCTGCGGCACGCGGTGTCGGTCGCCGAACGGGTCGCCGGTGGCGACCTGACGGTGCGGGCCAACGCGGTCGGCCGCGACGAGGTGTCGCAGCTGCTGAGCGCGCTCGACCGCATGACGGTCGGGCTCGCCTCGATCGTCACCGAGGTGCGCGAAGGCTCGCAGACCATCGCGATCCGCTCGCGCGAGATCGCCGAAGGCACGGTGGAGCTGTCGCAGCGCACCGAACAGGCCGCGGGCCATCTGCAGACCACCGCCTCGTCGATGGACGAGCTGACCGCCGCGGTGCGCCAGACCTCCGAGAATGCGCAGCTCGCCACGCAGCTGGCGGGCGATACCCAGGTCTCGGTGACCGACGGCGGCCGGCTGATGGAGCGGGCGGTCGTGACGATGGACGAGATCTCGGCCAGCTCGCGGCGCATCGCCGAGATCACCGGCGTCATCGACGGCATCGCGTTCCAGACCAACATCCTGGCGCTGAATGCCGCGGTCGAGGCCGCGCGCGCGGGCGAGCAGGGACGCGGCTTCGCGGTCGTCGCGAGCGAGGTGCGCAGCCTCGCGCAGCGCTCGGCCACCGCGGCCCGCGAGGTCAGGCAGCTGATCGATGCGAGCGCCGCCCGGATCGACGAGGGCGCGCGCCTGGTGAAGGAAGCGGGCGGTCGCGTCACGCAGACGGTGGAGCAGATGGGCCGCATGTCGGGGCTGATCGGCGAGGTGGCCGGTGCCGCACGCGAGCAGACCGGCGGCATCGATGCGGTCCACCGCGCGGTGGCGCAGCTCGACGAGGTCACGCAGCGCAACGCGGCGATGGTCGAGGAATCGACGGCCGGCGCCGAGGCGCTGAGCGAGCGGGCCCGTGCGCTGGTCGAGACCGTCGGAGCATTCCGGGTCGACGGCGGACCGGTGCACGCCTGAGCCCGACCCCGCGCCCCGTGGGCGATGGATGACGGTACTCGTTCGAGGGCCTAGGATGGCGCGAGCGGGCCGTCGTCCCGCATCCACGAGGAGACCGCCATGCTCAGGCTGCTGATCGCCGTCGACGGCTCGGAACACGCACGCAACGCGATCGACACCGCGGCCCGGCTCGGGCGCGAAGGCGAGGTCGAGGCCGTGCTGCTGCACGTGCGCGAGGAGCGCGCCTACCACGGCGACCTGGTGCCGCGCGAATACGAACGCATCGACGAGCAGGCGCGCCAGCACCAGGCGCAGGTGCTCGAGGCCGCGCTGGCCCATGCGCGCCACGCGGGCCTGTCGCGCCTGGAGACGCAGGGCGAGGCCGGCACGCCCGAGATCGACATCCCGCGCGTGGCCGCGGAACGCCGCGCCGACATGATCGTGATGGGCACGCGCGGGCTGGGCGCGGTCAGCGCGCTGCTGCTCGGCTCGACCGCGCAGCGCGTGGTGCACAACGCCAGCGTGCCGGTGCTGCTGGTGAAGTGAGGGGCTGAGCCGGGCGCCTGGGCGCCCGGCCCGAGTCCGCTCAGGCCGCGGCGACGCCCCGCTTGGCGAGCACGCCGACGAGGTGCGCGCGGTAGTCCGCCGTCGCATGCAGGTCGGTGTTCAGCGACGACGCGTCGACCCTCAGGCCGTCGAGCGCGGATGCCGACCAGCCGCGCGCGAGCGCCTGCTCGAAGGCCGTGACGCGGAACACGCCGGGGCCCGCACCGGTGACCGCGACGCGCACGCCCGCCGGCCCGCTCGACACGAACACGCCGACCAGCGAGAAGCGCGAGGCCGGCTGCTTGAACTTCTGCCAGCTCGCCTTCGTCGGGATCGGGAACGCGACCTCGACGATCAGCTCGTCGGGCTCGAGCGCGGTGGTGTAGACACCGGTGAAGAAGTCGTCGGCGGCGATCGTGCGGCGGTCGGTGCGGACCGTCGCGCCCAGCCCGAGCACGCCGGCCGGATAGCAGGCCGCCGGGTCGTTGAGCGCGATGCTGCCGCCGAGCGTGCCGGCGGTGCGCACCGCCGGATCGCCGATCAGCGAGGCGAGGTGGGCGAGCGCGGGGATCGCGCCGCGCACCACGTCGCTCGCGGCGACCGCGGCATGCGAGGTGCCGGCGCCGACGACGAGCGTGCCGGCCTCGACGCGGATGCCCTTCAACTGCGGGATCTGCGAGAGCGCGACGAGGTCGCTCGGCGCGGACAGGCCCATCTTCATCGCGGGCAGCAGCGACTGGCCGCCAGCGAGGAAGCGGCCGTCGTCGGTGCCGGCGAGCGCGCGGGTGGCGTCTGCGACAGTGGCGGGACGGTGGAACTGGAAGTCGTTCATCGCATCAGGCTCCGTGCAGCGCGCGCCAGACCTTCTCGGGCACCAGCGGCATCTGCATCGCCTGGGCCCGTTCGGCGGCTCCCGCGCGGGCCAGGGCGTCGATGACCGCGTTGACCACGCACGGCGTCGCGCCGATCGTGCCCAGCTCGCCCACGCCCTTGACCCCGAGGGGGTTGTTGATCGACGGCACCGACTGGTCGAGCTCGGTGCGGAAGCTGCGGACGAGGTCCGCGCGCGGCAGCGCGTAGTCGCTCAGCGTGCCGGTGAGCAGCTGTCCCGAGTCGCGGTCGTAGACGACCTGCTCGCACAGCGCCTGGCCCAGCCCCTGGACCGCGCCGCCGTCGAGCTGGCCGACGACGATGGTCGGGTTCACCACGCGGCCGACGTCGTTGACCGACGCGTACGAGACGACCTCGACCTCGCCGGTGTCCGGGTCGACCTCGACCTCGCAGGCATGGCAGCCGTTCGGCCAGGTGGGGCCGGAGACGGCGCTGGTGGAGTCGACGTAGACGCGGCGCTCGGACTGCTTGCCCGCCAGCTCGAAGAGCCCGATGCGCCGGTCGGTGCCGACGATCGAGAAGCTGCCCTCGTGGTACTCGATGTCCTTGGCCGAGGCCTCGAGCGCGTCGGCGGCGAGGTCCTTCGCCTGCTCGATCGTGCGCTGCGAGGCGACCCGCACCGCCGAGCCGCCGGTGAACAGCGAGCGCGAGCCCGCGCTGCCGAAGCCCGTGCCGCGGTCGGTGTCGCCCTGCACGATGCGCACCCGATCGATCGGCACGCCGAAGACGTCGACGGCGAGCTGCGCGTAGCTGGTCGCGATGCCCTGGCCCATCGCCTGGGTGGCGGTGTAGATCTCGATGAAGCCGTCGGCCGACACGTCGACCGTCACGCGCTCCTCGAACTGGTTGCCCCCCGTCCACTCGAGGAAGGTGGCCAGGCCCCGGCCGCGCAGCTTGCCGCGCGCCTTGGACTGCGCGGCACGCGCATCGAACCCGGACCAGTCGGCGAGCGCCAGGCCCTGCTTCGCGATCGACGGGAAGTTGCCGGTGTCGTAGGTCTGCCCCATCGGGTTGGTGTAGGGCATCTGCTCCGGCGCGATCATGTTCCGCAGCCGCAGCTCGCCCTGGTCGATGCCCATCTTGCGGGCGGCCGCTTCCATCAGCCGCTCGATGATGTAGATCGCCTCGGGGCGCCCGGCGCCGCGGTACGCGCCGACCGGTGCGGTGTGCGTGAGCACCGCGCGCAGGTCGAAGTCGATGACCGGCACGTGGTAGATGCTGGTGGAGACCCAGGGGCCGATCAGCAGCTGGATCACGACGCCGGTGGTGGTGGCGTAGGCGCCGACGTTGGCGTC
>JAIYAG010000604.1 GCA_027489195.1 Burkholderiales bacterium
ACTGAGACGCCGATGGATCCGATCCGATTCTCCTGGGTGCTGACCCGTCGTGACTGGCGGGCGGGCGAGCTGCGGCTGCTCGCGGCGGCCCTGGTCGTGGCCGTGGCCGCGATCGCGAGCGTCGGCTTCTTCGTCGACCGCATGAAGACCGCGCTGAACCAGCAGGCGCGCCAGCTGCTCGGCGCCGACCTGGTGGTGGCCTCCGAGGCGCCGCTGGCCGAGGCGATCGAGGTCGCGGCCTCGGCCCGCGGGCTGCAGCTCGTGCACACCGTCTCGTTCCCGAGCATGGCAATCGCCGAGCCCGCGGGCATCAAGGGCGACGCGCCATCGCTGCTCGCATCGATCAAGGCGGTGTCCGGTGGCTACCCGCTGCGCGGCACGGTGCGCGTCGCCGAGCGCGAGGGCGGCCCGGACGCGGCCGCCACCGGCGTCCCCGAGCGCGGCACGGTCTGGGTCGATCCGGCGCTGCTGTCGGGACTGGGCCTCGCGCCGGGCGGGCGCCTGCAGCTCGGCGAGGCGTCGTTCCGCGTGGAGCGGCTGATCACGCTCGAGCCCGACCGGGGCGGGGGCTTCGTGAACCTCGCCCCGCGCGCGATGATCGCGCTCGAGGACCTGCCCGGCACGCGGCTGGTCCAGCCGGCGAGCCGCATCACCTGGCGGCTGCTGCTCGCCGGGCCGCCCGCGGCGGTGGCCGGCTACGAGGCCTGGCTCAGGACGCAGCTGCCGCGCGGAGCGCGCGTCGAGACGCTCGAAGGCGGGCGGCCCGAGCTGCGCGCGACGCTGGACCGTGCGCAGCAGTTCCTCGCGCTGGTCTCGCTGCTGTCGGCGCTGATCGCCGCGGTCGCGATCGCGGTCGCCGCGCGCCGCTTCGCGCAGCGACACCTCGACGGCTGCGCCGTCATGCGGGCGCTCGGCCTGTCGCAGGGGCGGCTGCTCGCCGCGCTGCTGCTCGAGATGCTGTGGATGGGCCTGGCGGCGGGCACGGTCGGCGCACTGATCGGCTGGCTCGGCCACCTCGCCCTGGTGGCGCTCGCGGGGCCCGCGATCATGCTGCAGCTGCCGCCGTCCTCGCCGCTGCCGGGGCTGCAGGCGATGCTCGCCGGCCTGCTGCTGGTGCTGGGCTTCGCCGCGGTGCCGCTGGCGCGGCTGGCCGGCGTGCCGCCGCTGCGGGTGCTGCGCCGCGAGCTGGGCGCGCCGCCGGTATCGGCCTGGATCGCGGCCGCCGCGGCGCTCGTCGCGTTCTCGCTGCTGCTGCTGTGGTTCGCCGGCGACCGGCGGCTCGCCGCCTATGCGATCGTCGGCTTCGCGCTCGGCGCCGTGGTCTTCGTGGGCGTGGCCTGGGGCGCGATCCGTCTGCTCGCGCCGCTGCGGCACCTGGCAGGGGGCGGGCGCGGCAGCGCCGCGCTGCGGGTCGCGCTCGCCTCGTGGACCCGCCGTCAGGGGGCGTCGATCGCGCAGATCGCCGCACTCTCGGTCGGCCTGATGGCGCTGATGCTGCTGACCGTGACGCGGGGCGACCTGCTCGACAGCTGGCAGCGCGCCAGCCCGCCGGACGCGCCCAACCGCTTCGTCATCAACATCCAGCCCGACCAGCGTGACGACGTCGAGCGCTCGTTGCGCGAGTCGGGCATCACCGGCGCGGCGCTCTATCCGATGGTGCGCGGCCGGCTGATCGCGGTGAACGGGCGCGAGATCGATCCGGCCACGCTCGGCGACGACCGCGCCCGGCGCCTGGTCGACCGCGAGATGAACCTGTCGTACATGGACAGCATGCAGGCGCACAACCAGATCGCCGTGGGCCGCTGGATCGATCCGGCCCGCCCCGAGGTCTCGGTCGAGGCCGGCATGATGAAGACGCTGGGGCTGACCGTGGGCGATGCGCTCACCTTCGAGGTCGCCGGCGAGCCGGTGACCGCGACCGCGGTGGGCACGCGTCGGGTCGCCTGGGACTCGATGCAGGTGAACTTCTTCATGGTGCTCAGCCGCGCCGCGCTCGCCGATCGGCCGCAGACCTGGATCACCGCCTTCCACCTGCCCGACGACCGGCCCCAGGCCCTGGCCACGCTGCTGTCGCGACATCCGAACCTGACCGTGTTCGACACGACGGCGATCGTGCGCCAGGTGCGCAGCATCCTCGACCACGTCGTGCGGGCGGTGCAGTTCCTCTTCGTGTTCACGCTCGCGGCCGGCGTCGTCGTGCTCTATGCGGCGCTGGCCAGCTCGCGGGACGAGCGCATCCGCGAGGCCGGGCTGATGCGCGCGCTCGGCGCCTCGCGCAGCCAGCTGCAGCGCGCGCAGCTGCTCGAGCTCGGCGCCACCGGCGCGCTCGCCGGGCTGCTCGCCGCGCTCGGCGCGATCGCGATCGGCGCGGTGCTCGCCGAGCAGGTCTTTCGCTTCGACTTCGAGCCGCGCTGGCTGTCGGTGCC
The DNA here is from genome assembly GCA_027489195.1 of Burkholderiales bacterium. Taxonomy (GTDB): domain Bacteria; phylum Pseudomonadota; class Gammaproteobacteria; order Burkholderiales; family Burkholderiaceae_E; genus UBA4615. The sequence goes on from JAIYAG010000604.1 coordinate 2,427, forward strand.
GGTCGCGGTGGCCGCGGGGGCCGCGCTGTCGGCCATCGCCGGCTGGTTCGGGCTGCGTCGCGTCGTCGACAGTCCGCCGCTCGCCACGCTGCGCGAGCAGAACTGAACCGGACGCGGGGCGCGCGGGCGCCCACGCGCGCGCGCCGGGCCGACCTCGGCGCTCAGCCCGAGCGGCAGCCCGCAAACAGGTCGCGCGCCTCGAGGTAGCGCGGTGTGCGCACCTCGAGCAGGCCGACGATCGAATGGTAGAGGTCGTCGTGACCCGTGGCCCGGGTCGCGGCGCGCGACCTGAGGCAGGCCAGGTCGACACGCAGCCCGCGCGCCGCGTCGTCGG
>JAIYAG010000116.1 GCA_027489195.1 Burkholderiales bacterium
AGCCGGCGCCGCCATCGGGCTTGGTCTCCCAGGTGACGCCGGTCAGGCCGCCACCGTGCCACATCAGCATCGGATACCGCGCGCGCGGCTCGGCCAGGCGCGTGTAGCGCACGTACATCTGCTCGACCTCGAAGTCGCCGTTCGGGTCGATCTTGATCGGCGGCGCGCCGGGCGTGAACGACAGTTCGCGGATCGGCAGGCCGGTGAGCGTGACCGGCTTGCCGCCGACGTGGTAGCTGCCGACTTCGCGGACCTGCATCGTGCCGGACGATGCGCAGCCGGCGAGCGCGCCGGCGGCCAGCACCGCGGCGAGCCGCAGCCCGTGGGCGAGGGTCTTCATGGGGTCTCCTCCCTGGAGTGGTTGTGGCCCCAGTCTAGACCCGTGTCGGCGGCGCGGGTCGGCGCGCCGTTCCGAGGTCTGCGCGGCGCCGCGCCGCGTGTGAGGCCCTCAGCGCGCCAGGTAGCCCGAGTCGACCGCGAGCACGTGGCCGGGGATCGAGCGCGCCGCGTCGCGGGCGAGAAAGAGCACCGCGTCCGCGACGTCCTCGGGCGAGGGCAGGCGGCCGAGCGGCGTGTGCACCATCACCGCGGCGAGCTTCTCGGGGTCGGAGAAGATCGGCTCGGTCAGCGGGGTGTCGACGTAGTTCGGTGCGACCGCGTTCACGCGCAGCCCGCGTCCGGCCCACTCGATGGCGAGCGCGCGCGTGAGGTTGACCACCGCACCCTTGCTCGCCTGGTAGGCCGCGTTCGGGAAGATGCCCCCGGACAGGCCCATCACCGACGCGAGGTTCACGATCGCGCCGCCCGCCTTCATGCGACGCGCGGCGAGCCGGTTGCAGAAGAACAGGCCGTTGAGATTCACGTCGACCACCCGTTCGAAGTCGCCGGGTGCGATGTCGAGGGCCGGGCCCCGGATGCCGATGCCCGCGTTCGCGACCAGCACGTCGAGGCCGCCGAGCTCGGCGGCGACCCGCCCGAGCGCGGCGTCGACCGCGTCGTGGTCGGTGACGTCGACCGCGATGCGCAGGGCGGGCGCGGCGCCGGCCGTCTCGGCCGCGGCGAGCACGTCGGCATCGCGATCGAGCGCGGCGACGCGCGCGCCCGCGGCCACGAAGGCCCGCACGATCGCCGCGCCCAGGCCGCGGGCGGCGCCGGTGACGACGACGGTGCGGCCCTCGAAACGCCATGCGGGTCGGGTATCGGTGCTGCCGTTCATCTTGGGGTCTCCTGGGGCCGGTCGGGCGCCGGCGTCATCGGTGGGCGTCGAGCCATTGTCGCAGCCGCTGCAGATCGGGCAGCAGGCGCTCGAAGCCGTCGTCGCCGAGTGCATCGTGCAGCCGCGCGACCTCGGGCGCGAGCGCGGCCACGCAGGCATGACGCATCGCGATGCCGGACTCGGTGATCGTGACGCGCTTGCCGCGCGCGTCGTCGGGGTCGGCGCGCACGTCGAGCAGGCCCTGCTCGGCAAGCCGGTGCACGAGCTTGCCCATCGCGGGCTTGCTGACCTGGAAGGCGCGCGACAGCGCGACCAGGCTCGGCTCGCCGCCGAGCCGCACGAAGTGGTTGAGCACCGTGAACTGCGCGATCGACAGGCCCTGGGGCAGCACGCGCTCGAAGCGGTTGCGCGCGAGCTGGTCGATGATGCCGATCTCGTTCAGCACGCGGAATGCGGCGGGGTCGGCCTTCGCGGTCGGAGCGGGGGCGGGCGCCGGCGCAGGACGGGCGGACACGGGGCGAGGGGCTCGGGGCACAGCCGCATTCTAAGGCGCGACCGCAGGGCGACGGCGCCGCCGCCCCGAGGCCGCGGCTCAGCCGCGCACCACGTCCTGCAGCGCGCGGCGCGGGCTGCGCACGGCCTGGCCGGTCGGATGGCCGACGCGCACCAGCATCTGCACCTTCTCGCCCTCGCGCTGGCCCACGCGCGCCTCGAACTCGCGCTGCAGCGCACGCATCTCCGGGTACTCCTGCAGCACCTGGCTCGGCGGCTGCGTGACCAGGCCGAGCGCGGCCGCCTGCAGCTGCAGCCGCAGGAACGCGCGTCCTGCCTCGAGCTGCGGGACGCGGCCCGCGGCCGGCGTCACCAGCCACAGCCAGGTGCCGGTGCCGGGCACCCAGGACCGCACGCGGTCGAGGCCCGCCTTGAAGTAGCTCGAGCCCGGGTCCATCGCCTTCTCGGGTGTCATCTGCCCGGCCAGGCGCAGCGCCTCCATCATCGTCCCGCCGAGCGAGATGCCGTCGCGATGCCGCGCGATCTCGGCGGCGCCCACGCGCGTGAGGTCCACGCTCTCCTTCCAGGTGCGCGGCGTGCGCTGCTCGATGTCCCAGGCACGGACCATGATGTCGTTGAGGGCGGCGACCCGCTCCGGCGCCTGCGTGCCGCTCGCGACGACACCCGGTCGCGTCGCCGCGACGACGAGCGCGGCGAGCGCCTCGGGGCCGACCGCGCGCTCGGCGAACGGCGTCTTCCAGGTCGTGCGGACACCGGCCTGCGCGAACAGCGGATCCGGCCGGGCACCTTCGCGCAGCAGCCGCACACGGGCGACGGGCCGGGCATCGAGCCGCTCCGGGCCGGGCTCGCCCGCCGGGAAGGGCTCGATCTCGGCCCGCAGCCCGTCGGCCGCGGCCGCCATCGACAGCAGCTCGAGGAAGGCGCCGTGGCCGAGCGTCAGCTGCCGCGACGGCGGGTCGGTCATCGGCAGCGTGCGCGTCGGGTCGGCGAACAGCACGATGCTGCCGTCGGCCGGCAGCTCGACCATCCACGGCTGCAGGTTGTGCGGATTCGGCGCGAGGATCGCCCAGGACAGCAGCCGGCGCCGGACGTCCTCGCCGCGGCCGGCCAGGCGCCAGGGCTCGGTGGCGGCGTCGGGCATCGCGCTGCAGGCCGGCAGCAGCGGCGCGGCCGCCGCGATGACGGCGCTCGAGCCGACGATCCGGATGAAGCCGCGGCGGGCGGGGGCGGGGTTCGGGCGGGAGTCGGACATGGTGGCCTCACGTAGTAAACCGGTTAACGATGAGTGCATGTTAGGAAACCGGTTTACCAACGTCAACCCGGAACATTCCGATCCGATCGGTGAAATCGATCGGCCTGACCGATATTCACGGTTGGCCGCAGCGGCCCCGGACGGGGAGGATCCGAGCCTGTCCCCACGATGTGAAGGAGCCTGCGATGAAGATCGCCACCTACGGAGCGATGCACCTCGGCGTCGCGTTCGGTGTCGCCTATGCGCTGACCGGCAGCGTCCGGGTGGCCGGCACGATCGCGCTGGTCGAGCCGGCGGTCCAGACGGTCGCGTACGCGCTCCACGAGCGCGCGTGGCGGGATCCGGCCGCCCTGCGCGCCCGTGCGGCGCGGGGGCTCGACATGCTGCGGGCCGCGGCGCGGCGCCCGCTCGCGCTCAGCCGATCGTGACGCGCCCCGCCGGCGTGTCGAAGGTCGCGGTCAGGCCCGGCGCGTCGCGCGTCTCGACCCATTCGAGCGGCACCGGGGCGCTGACCTGCGGGCGCCGTTCGATGATCGCCTTCGGGCCGCGGATCGCGAGGCCCGCGAGCCTCACGCCCGCGTCCGGCAGTCGGGCGGTGGGGTGCTCGGTCATCGGCACGTCCCACTGGATCACCGTCGGCAGCAGGCCGTCGCCCGGCGGATGCCCGCCGGTGGGCACGGTGATCCGCCAGCGCAGGCTGCCGCGGGTCATCGGCACGATGGTGCCGGCCAGGTACTTCAGCGACCCGAGCGAGCGCTCGAGGTCGTCGCTGCGGACCAGCCAGTGGACGAGCACCGGTGCCTTCTTCAGCCGGGCGCGCATCGCCGGGTCGTCGAGCAGGAACGGCCGCGGCGTCTTCGGCTCGGGCTGCGAGGCGTCCGGGGCGATGAGCTCGAAGTAGACGCCGCCGCCGAGCTGCAGCAGCCGGTTGTGCGTGCCCCAGCCCGGATGCTGGCCGCCGGGCACCAGCGGCACGCCGAAGCGTTCGCGCAGCCACGCCTCGCCGTCGTCGAGATCGAGGCAGGCGACGACGAGGTGATCGAGTTCGAGCATGGCGGCACCGGCTGTGGGGTCGCGGCGATGGTAGCCGACGGCCGGCGGCCGGTCGATGGCGCCCCCCGGTAGAATGCCGCGCCATGCTGATCGAACAGAAACTCCGACTGTCGCAGGCCTTCGAGGCCGCGGCGCGCGCGCTGGCCGAGGCGAGCGGCGACGCCGCCGCGATCGAGGCCGCCTCGCGCGCGCGCGCCGTGCTCGATCGCCCCAAGCAGGCCGGTCACGGCGACCTCGCCTGCAGCCTCGCCCTGCAGGTCGCCAAGCCGCTCAAGCGCAATCCGCGCGAGGTCGCGCAGGCGCTGGTCGACGCGGTCCGTGCCTCCGAGGCCGGCGCGCTGATCGACTCGGCCGAGATCGCCGGGCCCGGCTTCGTGAACCTGCGCATCGCCGCGTCGGCCAAGCGCGAGGTGGTGGGCCGGATCTTCTCGGCCCGCGAGACCTTCGGTCGCCACGCCGATGGCGCGGGTCGCAAGGTGCTGGTCGAGTTCGTGTCGGCCAACCCGACCGGGCCGCTGCATGTCGGCCACGGCCGCCAGGGCGCGCTCGGCGACGCGATCGCCGCATTGCTCGCGGCCTGCGGCTGGCAGGTGCAGCGCGAGTTCTACTACAACGACGCGGGCGCGCAGATCGGCAACCTCGCGCTGTCGGTGCAGGCACGCGCGCGCGGCATCGCCCCCGACGACGAGCGCTTCCCGAAGGACGGCTACCGCGGCGAGTACATCGTCGACATCGCGCGGGCCTACATGGCCGGCGAGACGGTGTCGGCGCAGCGCGTGGAGCCGGTCACCGGCGCGCGCGACGCCGAGGACCTCGACGCGATCCGCCTGTTCGCGGTCGCCTCGCTGCGCCGCGAGCAGGACCTCGACCTGCAGGCCTTCGGCGTGCGCTTCGACGTCTACTACCTCGAGTCCTCGCTCTACACCGAGGGCCGCGTCGCCGCGGCCGTCGAGGGGCTGACCGCCGCGGGCCGCACCTACGAGCTCGATGGCGCGCTGTGGCTGCGCTCGACCGAGTACGGCGACGACAAGGACCGCGTGATGCGCAAGTCCGACGGCACGTTCACCTACTTCGTGCCGGACGTCGCCTATCACGTGGCCAAGTGGCAGCGCGGGTTCGCCAAGGCCATCAACGTGCAGGGCTCGGACCACCACGGCACGATCGCCCGGGTGCGCGCCGGCCTGCAGGGACTGGGCATCGGCATCCCGCAGGGCTACCCGGACTACGTGCTGCACAAGATGGTCACGGTGATGCGCGGCGGCGAGGAGGTGAAGATCTCCAAGCGTGCCGGCAGCTACGTGACGCTGCGCGACCTGATCGACTGGTCGGGCGGCATCGCGGCCGACGGCACGCCGCCCGAGGGGCTCGACCGCGAGGACGCGATGCGCCGCGGCCGCGACGCGGTGCGCTTCTTCCTGATCTCGCGCAAGGCGGACTCGGAGTTCGTCTTCGACGTCGACCTCGCGCTGTCGCGCTCCGACGAGAACCCGGTCTACTACCTGCAGTACGCGCATGCGCGGATCTGCTCGGTGCTGGCGCAGTGGGCCGCCTCCGAGCCGGGCGCCGATGCGGCCGCGCTCGAGGGCGTCGACCTGTCGCCGCTGTCGGGGGCGCGCGAGTTCGCGCTGATGGCCCGGCTGGCCGAGTACCCGGAGGTTGTGAAGGCGGCCGCCGACGAGCTCGCGCCGCATGCGCTGGCCTTCTGGCTGAAGGACTTGGCCGCCGAGTTTCACGGTTACTATAACGCCGAGCGGTTCCTGGTCGACGATGCGCCGCTGCGCTCGGCGCGTCTCGCGCTGCTGCTCGCGACGCGGCAGGTGCTGCGCAACGGCCTCGCGCTGATCGGCGTGTCGGCCCCGGAACGCATGTGAGGCGCGGGCGATCCCGATGAGCACGAAGCGCAAGAAGCGGCGGTCCCGCAGCAGCGGCGGCACGCTCCTCGGCATCCTGGTGGGCCTGCTGGTCGGCCTGGCCATCGCGGTCGCGGCCGCGCTCTACATGACGAAGTCGGCGGTGCCCTTCGTCGAGAAGGTGAAGCGTCCGCCCGCGCCGTCGGTCGAGCCCGGCAAGGCGGGCGAGCTGCCCGACCCCAACCGTGCGCTCCAGAAGGGCAAGGTCGTGCCCGCCGACGCCCCGGCGGCCGCCGTCCAGGCTCCGGCACCGGGGGCGCCGGTCCCGCCCGTCGTGCCGGACGCCCCCGCGACGCCGCCGCCCGGCGCACCGCCCGTCGCGAACGCGCCGCCGCCCGCCCCGCCCGCGTCAGGATCGGCAGCGCCGGCCGACGTCGAGAAGGCCGCCTACCTGCTTCAGGCCGGCGCGTTCAAGGGCCAGGAGGACGCCGAGGGCATGAAGGTGAAGCTCGCGCTGATCGGCTTCGAGGCCCGGATCGTGACCGCCGAGGTCAACGGGGTCACGTTCTACCGCGTGAGAGTGGGGCCGTATGCCCAGATCGAGGACATGAACCGCGCACGCAGTCGCCTCGCCGAGAACGGCATCGAGGCCTCGGTCGTGCGCCAGCGATGAGGACGGGACCATGAAACGCATCACACGTCGTGAATTCGTCGCAGCCGTCGGCGCCGCGGGCCTCGCAGCCGGTGCGCACGCGCAGCAGGGCGGGACCGGCGAGGGCCACGAGTTCCGCGCGGTCAAGCCGCCGGCCCCGAGCGACGCGCCCGCCGGCAAGGTCGAGGTGGTCGAGTTCTTCTGGTACGGCTGCCCGCACTGCTACGCCCTCGAGCCGGTGCTCAAGGACTGGCTCAAGCGCCTGCCGCCGGAGATCGCGTTCCGCAAGGCCCACGTGCCCTGGCAGGTGCAGGCGCACCAGCAGCTGTACTTCACGCTCGAGACGATGGACAAGGCCCTGGCGCTCGAGGACAAGGTCTTCGCGGCCATCCACGTCGACCGCAACAAGCTCGACACGCCCGACGCGATGGCCGACCTGGTCGCCAAGAACGGCGTCGACCGCAAGCAGTTCCTCGACACCTACCAGTCGTTCGGCGTGCGCACCCGGATGCAGCGCGCCACGCAGCTCGCCGCGGCCTACCAGATCGACGGCGTGCCGACCCTCGGCGTCGCCGGCCGCTTCGTGACCTCGCCGTCCATGACGGGCTCGAACGCGGCTGCGCTGAAGGTCGTCGAGCAGCTGGTCGCGCGCGTTCGCAAGGGCGCCTGAGTCCGCGCCGGACGCACGCGGCCACGCCGATGCGCGTCTTCGTCACCGGCGCCTCCAGCGGACTGGGCGAGGCGATCGCCCTCGAGTACGCGCGCCGCTCGCCCGGGGCGGTGATCGGCATCGCGGCCCGCCGCGGCGAGGCGCTCGCCGCGCTCGCGGCGCGGATGCCCGGGGTCACCGCGGTGCCGTATCCGCTCGACGTGACCGACCGCGCCGCGCTGCAGGCCGCGGGCCGCGATTTCGTCGGGCGCTTCGGCGCCCCGGACGTCGTCGTCGCGAACGCCGGCATCAACGGCCCGACGATGACCGGCACGCCCGGGGACGACGCGAGCTTCGAGCGCATCCTGCGCACCAATGTCGTCGGCGTCTTCGACACCTTCGCGCCCTTCGTCGACGCGATGCGCGCGCGCGGCTCGGGTGCGCTGGTGGGCATCGCGAGCGTCGCCGGCATCCGCGGCATGCCCTCGCTCGGCGGCTACTGCGCGTCGAAGGCCGCGACCATCGCCTACCTCGAGAGCCTGCGGCTCGAGCTCAGGGCGAGCGGCGTGCGCGTGGTGACGATCGCGCCGGGCTACATCCGCACGCCGATGACGGCCCCCAACCGCTATCCGATGCCCTTCCTGATGGAGGCCGACGCGTTCGCCGCGCGCGCGGCCGACGCGATCGCGCGGGGGCGCAGCTTCACGGTGATCCCGTGGCAGATGGGCTGGGTCGCCCGGCTGCTGCGCGTGCTGCCGGACGCGCTGTTCGATGCGGCCTTCGCGCGCGCGCCGCACAAGCCTCGCACCCCGCCGACGTGAGCGGCCCGCCGCGCATCGTCAGTCTCGTCCCGAGCCTCACCGAGCTGCTGTTCGCGCTGGACCTCGGGCCGCAGGTGGTCGGGCGTACGGGATTCTGCGTGCACCCGCGCGACGCGGTGCGCGCCGTCCCCAAGGTCGGCGGCACCAAGACCGTGGACGTCGAGAAGATCCTCGCGCTGCGCCCGACCCACCTGGTGGTCAACATCGACGAGAACGAGCGGCCCACCGTCGAGCGGCTGGCCGAGCACGTGCCGAACGTGATCGTCACGCATCCGCTGCGCGCGGTCGACACCCTCGACCTCTTCGATCGCTTCGGCCGGGCCTTCGATCGCATGCCGCAAGCCGCCCGTCTGAGCACGGCGTGGCGGGCCGCACGGGACGAAGCGCGAGGGCGACAATGGCGCGCCCTCAGGGTGGTGTACCTGATCTGGAAGGAGCCGTGGATGACGGTTTCGCGCGACACATTCATCGCCGACATGCTCGCGCAGGTCGGACTCGACGTCGTCGTGCCGGACTCGACGCGCCGCTACCCGGAAGTCGACTGGGCCGCCCTCCCGCCGGCCTCGGCCGACCTGATCCTGTTCTCGAGCGAGCCCTACCGGTTCCGCGAGCGCGATACCCGGGCCTTCGCCGAGGCGCACGGGCTCGCGCCCCATCGCTGCCTGACGATCGACGGCGAGATGACCTCGTGGTACGGACCGCGGGCGATCGAGGGGCTGCACTACCTGACCCGCCTGCGCTCGACGATCGAGGAGCGCCTGGCGTGAGCCCCGAAGGCTGCAGTTCGATGCGCCGCCTGATCGGCGGCGCGACCCTCCTCGCGATGGCGCTGGTCGCCGGCTGCAGCAGCGTGCCGATCGAGCCCGCGTCGCCGGTGCACCTGCCCGAAGCGGCGCCGGTCGTCGAGGCGCCGCCGGCGCCGGTCGCGCAACCGGTGGCGCCGGTCGTGCCTCCTCCCAAGGTCGCGAAGCCGGTCCGCCCGAAGCCCGTGCCGCGGGTCTCGCGCGGCGGCGCGTACTACATGGACGACGGCCCCGGCGACAACCCGCCGGACATGGCTGCGATCCCCGATGCGGTGCCGCGCGCCGAGCCGCTGCATCCGATCGCCAACCGTCCGTACACGGTCTTCGGCAAGGGCTACGTGCCCAAGCCCGAGGCCGCGTCGCTGCGCGAGCGCGGCCACGCCTCGTGGTACGGCCGCAAGTTCCACGGCCGCAAGACCTCGAGCGGCGAACGCTACGACATGTACGGCATGACCGCCGCGCATCCGACCGCGCCGATCCCGAGCTACATGAAGGTGACCAACGTGCGCAACGGCCGTACGGTGGTCGTGCGGGTCAACGACCGCGGCCCGTTCCTCAACCGCCGCGTGATCGACCTCACCTACACCGCGGCCTACAAGCTCGGCTTCGCCGATGCCGGCAGTGCCGAGGTCGAGGTCGAGATGCTCACGCCGATGGGCCCGCCGGCCCGGCCGCTGCAGACCGCCGTGCGCGCCGACGTGGCCGCGCTCGATGCCGACACGGTCGTGCGCGTCACGCCGATGGCGGTGCCGATGCTCGCTGAAGCGGCCGCCGAGCGGCTGGCCCTCGAGACCGTGGTCGACGACAAGGTGGTGCACGGGGACGTGTCTGCCACCTGGCTGCAGTTCGGTGCCTTCGCCTCGCGTGACAACGCCGAGGCGGCCCGTACGCGGATGCAGCGCGACCTGCCGTGGTTCGCGGCGCCCGTCGAGCTGGTGCAGCACGGCGAGCTGTGGCGCGTGCAGGCCGGCCCGTGGACGCGTCGCGACGAGGCGGCGGCGGTGGCCGAGCGGGTGGGCGCAGCCAGCGCGTTCAGGCCGATCCCGGTGATCCGCTGACGGGGGGCGGCTCGTCCGCCTCCACGTCCTCCTCGTCCGCCACCGCCTCCTCCTCGCGCCCCGCGCGCAACGCGAGCGCGCGCCGGTAGAGGTCGTTCGCACGCAGCCCGGTGGCCCGCGCGGCGATCCGGGCGGCCTGGCGCACGGGCAGCTCGGCGCACAGCGCGTCGAGCAGCGCGTCGGCGAGCTGCACCTCCGACACCTCGGCGGCAGCCGCGTCGAAGGCCAGGACGAACTCGCCGCGCCGGTGGTCGGGGTCGGCGGCGAGCCAGGCGGGCAGCTCGGCCGCGCCGCACCGGTGCAGCTGCTCGAAGCGCTTGGTCAGCTCGCGGCCGACCACCACCCGGCGCCCCGGCTCGAGCGCGGCCGCGAGGTCGTCGGCGGTCTCGACGATGCGGTGCGGCGACTCGTAGAGCACGACCACCGCGTCGCTGCGCGCGAGCTGCGCGAGCCGGTCGCGGCGCGCCTTGGGGCGGGCCGGCAGGAAGCCCTCGAAGCGGAAGCGCGGCTCGGTGAAGCCCGCCACCGACAGCAGCGTCGTGACCGCCGCGGGGCCTGGTACCGGGATCACCGGCAGGCCGGCATCGTGCACCGCGGCCACCACGCGCGCGCCCGGGTCGCTGATGCCGGGCGTGCCCGCGTCGCTGATCAGCGCGACGCGCTGGCCGGCCCGAATGCGCTCGACGATCGACTGCGCCGCGCGCGCTTCGTTGTGCTCGTGGCTGGCGACGAGCGTCGGCCGCGCGCCGATGTGGTCGAGCAGCACGCGCGAGGTGCGCGTGTCCTCGGCGGCCACGACGTCGACGCGGCGCAGTACGTCGGTCGCCCTAAGCCCGAGGTCCGAGAGCCGGCCGATCGGCGTGGCCACCACGTACAATCCGGGCTCAAGCCGCTCCGCCTCGGGGCCGCGCCGCTCGGGGTGTTCAAGGTCCATGCCGTCTCGTCGCGCCGTCGTTCGTGTCGTGCTGCTCGGGGGTGTCGCGGCGCCATTGTGGGTGTCGGCGCAGGGCAGGGCAAACGAGGCTGCGCCGTCGCCGTCCGCCGTGCCCTCGCAGCCACCTGCTGCGTCGTCCGCCGCGTCGCCTGCCGCGCCGTCCGCCGCGGCCGATCCGGGCGCGCGCCGGCCGCATGTGCGCTTCGGCGAGGGCCCCATCCTCGTCGGGCTGCTGCTGCCGCGCCAGGACGGTCCGTTCGCGCGTGCAGCGGCCTCGCTGCTCGCCGGCGTCCGGGCCGCGCACGGCCGCGACGGCGCGGGGGTCGTGGTCGAGGCGATCGAGGTCGACGACCAGGCCGACGAGATCGCCCTCGCCATGGCCGAGCTGCAGGACCTCAAGGCCGCGCTGGTGCTCGGGCCGGTCACCCGCAACGGTGCGGCCGCGCTGCTCGAGCTCGGCGGTGTCGCCATGCCCACGCTCGCGCTGAACCTGCCCGAGGGCAATCCGCCGGTGCCCGCGCGGCTGACGTTCTTCGGGCTGGCCATCGAGACCGAGGCGCGCCAGGTCGCCTCGATCGCCTTCGCGCAGGCCCTCGATCGCGCGGGCTCGCGGCGGCCGCGCGCGGTGGGCGTCACCGTCGCCTCGCCGCTCGCGCGGCGCGGCGCCCAGGCCTTTCGAGACGCCTGGCTCGGGCTCGGCGGCGAGATGCGCGAGCTGGTGGAGTTCGTCGGGCCGCGGCCCTCGCGCGACCTGCGCGCACGCCTCGGGCAACCGGTGCCCGACGTCGCGTTCCTGTCGATGGGCGCCGAGCAGGCCCGCGTGCTGCGCGGCGCGCTCGGCGCGGACACCGCGGTCTGGGGCACCTCGCTCGCGAGCATCGGCAACGGCGCGACGCTGCGTCTGCCCGAGCTCGACGGGATGCGGCTGCTCGAGATGCCGTGGCTCGTCGAGCCGGACAATCCGGCGGTCATGGCCTATCCCAAGGTGCCCGTCGGCTACAACATCGAGATGCAGCGGCTCTACGCGCTCGGCATCGATGCCTTCCGCGCCGGCCGCCAGCTGCTCGCCGGCGACACCGCCTTCGAGCTCGACGGCGTCACCGGCCGGCTGCGCTACGACCGCCTCGCCGGCCAGCGCATCGAGCGTACCGCGGTGACGGCAGAGTACCGCGCCGGCGTGCCGACGGTCCTCACCCCGCCCTGAGGCGCCGGTGGTCGCGCCGCGCCAGCGCGAGGGCTTCGACGCCGAGGCGCGCGCCGAGACCTTCCTCGGCGATCACGGGCTGGTGCCGGTGGCGCGCAACGTGCGCTTTCGCGGCGGCGAGATCGACCTGGTGATGCGCGACGGCGCGCACTGGGTGTTCGTCGAGGTCCGCGCGCGACGCGACGCGCGCTACGGCGGCGCCGCCGCGAGTGTCGGCTGGCGCAAGCAGCGGCGGCTCGCGCTCGCCGCGCAGCTCTACCTGCTCGGGCGCTTCGGTCAGCACGGATGGCCGGCCTGCCGCTTCGACGTCGTCGCCTTCGAGGCCGGCGAGCCGCACTGGATCCGCGGCGCCTTCGAGGCCGGTTGAGCGCGCCGCGAAAGGACCCGGTTGTACCCTCGATATAATCGCGCCGGTCTCGGCCTCGGGCAGCTCGCCCGGCGCGGGACGCGCCAGGAGAACGCTCATGCACCCGACCCGTAGGCTCGCCGTCGTCTCCGTCCTGCTCGGCTCGTCGCTCGCCGCCACCGGCTGCCTGCCCCTGGCGGCCACCGGCATGGCCGTCGGCGCGATGGCCGCGCTCGACCGTCGCACGGTGGGCGCGCAGACCGAGGACACCGAGATCGAGCTGCGCGCCGGCAACCGCATGCCGGATGCGATCAAGGGCGCCCGGGGCGTCGGGATCACCAGCTACAACCGCCGCGTGCTGCTCACCGGGCAGGTGCCCGACGAGGCGTCCAAGCTCGACGCCGAGCGCGCGGTGCGACAGGTGCCGGGCGTGCGCGAGGTCTTCAACGAGCTCGAGACGATCAACCGGGTGACCTTCTCCACGTCGGCCAGCGACACCACCATCACCGCGCGCGTCAAGGCGGGGTACGTGGAGCAGAAGGCGCTCAACTCGAACGCGGTCAAGGTGGTCACCGAGAACGGTGTGGTCTACCTGATGGGCCTGCTCACCCAGCGCGAAGGTCCGGCCTACGCCACCGTCGCGAGCCGCGTCGGCGGCGTGCGCCGCGTGGTCACGCTGTACGAGTACATCACCGACGAGGAACTCGCGCGGCTCACCGCGCGCTGAGCACTCGCGCCTGCGGCGCCTCGCTTCGGTCGCCGGCGACCGTCAATCGGAACGGGCCGGCGACCCCGTACGAACTCGCTAGTCTTGGGCCTCGACGCGCCTCCTCGCGCCTCGGGAGCCCATGATGTCTGCCGGTCTGCTCTCCCTCCTGCTGGTCTTCGCCGTTCCGCTCGTCTGGGCGGTGCTGGCCTATAACCGGCTGGTCGGCCTGCGCAACGCACTTCGCAACGGGTTCGCGCAGATCGACGTCCAGCTCAAGCGGCGCCACGATCTGGTGCCCGGGATGGTCGACGTCGCCCGGGCCTATCTGACCCACGAGCGCCAGACGCTCGAGTCGGTCGTCGCCGCCCGCCAGGGGGCGGCCTCGGCACGCGCGTCGGCCGCGGCACGCTGGTCGGACGGCCATGCGATCGAGAAGCTCGATGCCGCCGAGTCGGTGCTGTCCGGCGCGGTCGGGCGGCTCTTCGCGGTCGTCGAGGCGCATCCGGAGCTCAAGGCCGATGCGACCCTCGCGCACCTCACCGAGGAGCTGGTCTCGACCGAGAACCGGATCGGCTTCGCACGCCAGGCCTACAACGATTCGGTGACCGACTACAACAACGGCGTCGAGCGCTTCCCCGAGAACCTCGTCGCATCGGCCTTCTCGTTCCGGCCCGCGACCCTGCTGCGCTCGACCCGCAGCGTCGCCGAGCGGGAGCCGGTCGCGGTGACCCTGTAGTGCCGGCCTGCCCCGAGTCGACGGCGCGCACCGGTCGACGCCGATGAACTTCGCCCGCCAGCAGGAGCAGGCCGAGCGCACCGCGCGTCGGCTGACCTGGCTCCACGGGTTCGCGAGCGCCGCGGTGGTGATCGGCGTGGACGCGCTCGCGACCCTGGCCTGGCACCTGCTGTTCGGCGCGGGGACGGAGCCGCCCGAAGGCTTCCACGCGGTCAACATCGGCGTCGTGCTGGCGCTG
>JAIYAG010000406.1 GCA_027489195.1 Burkholderiales bacterium
ACCGGAGGAACGACGATGACCGATGCCGCCACGATCCAGGCCCTGTTCCAGCCGCTGCTGCCCGGCCTGATGGGCCTGACGCTCACCGAGGTCACGCCCGAGCGCGTCACCGCGACGATGCACGTGCGACCCGACCTCTGCACGACCGGCGGCATCCTGCACGGCGGCTCGGTCATGGCCTTCGCCGACACGCTGGGGGCGGTCGGCACCTTCGTGAACCTGCCGGCGGGGGCGCGCACCACGACGGTCGAGTCCTCGACCAAGTTCCTGGCCGGTGCCCCGCAGGGCACGACGGTGAGCGCGGAATGCACGCCGTTCCACCGCGGCCGAACGACCATGGTCTGGCAGACGCTGGTGCGCACCGAGGCCGGCAAGCTGTGCGCGGTGGTCACCCAGACCCAGCTGGTGATTCCCGGCTGAGCCGCGGGCGGGCGACGCCGGTCCGCCCGGCGGCGACCGGCGCCCCGGAATCGGGTATGGTGCCGGTTTCGAGGGGGATCATCACTTGGCGAAGCCGAACTACCAGTACGAGAAGCGTCAGCGCGAGCTGGCGAAGAAGGCCAAGAAGGCCGAGAAGGCCGCTCGCAAGACGACGACCGGATCGGACGGCAGCGACCTGCCGGACGACGGCGCGCCCTCGCCCGAAGGCGAGGCCGGCAGCGCGGCCCCCGGCACCGGGGCGCCGGCCGACGGCCAGGCCTGATTCCGGCCTGCTGATTCCGGCCCGCTGAGTCCGGTCCGCTGAGTCCGGCCCGCCCGGATCAGGCGGCGGCGGGCTTGTAGGTGTTCAGTTCGAAGCGCTCGCGCGCGATGACGGCAGCGACCGCCGGATGCTGCGCGAAGCGCGCGACGTAGTCGCGCAGCGCCGGCATCGTCGCCGGGTCGATCCCGGCATACCCGCCCCAGCGCTGCACCGTCAGCACGTACGCATCGAGGAAGGACGGCTGCTCGCCGTTCAGGAAGGGCTGCGCGCAGCCCACCCAGCCCTGGATCCGCTCGAGTTGCGCGCGGTAGCGCTCGGTGGCCGAGGCCCGCAGCAGCGCCTGCGCGCCGGGGTCGTCGACGAACTTCTTGGTCAGGAACACCTGCGCGAAGGTCGGATGCACGGTGTTGTTGATCCAGGCCAGCAGCGACAGCGTCTGCGCCCGCGCCCAGGGATCGGCCGGCAGCAGTCCGAGCCCCGGATGGCGTGCGGCGATCCAGTCGCAGATCGCGACGATCTGCGTGAGCGTGCGTCCCTCGACCTGCAGCACCGGCACCTGGCCGTCGGGGTTCATCGCCAGGTACTCGGGGGTCTGGTGCTCGCCCTTGTGCAGCTTGACGAGCACCGGCTCGAAGGCCTCGCCGGCCAGTTCCAGGCCGACGTGCGGGACGAAGGAGCACGCGCCGGGCGCGTAGTGAAGGCGGATGGTCATCGGACGGTCTCCTCGGCGTTCCGGATCGCGGGCGGGGGCGCCCGCGGGCGCCTGGAAGCGGGCAGGTTACCGCAGGCCCGCAGGGGGCGGTCGCCTACAATCGCGCCCATGGAATCGGTCGACGCAGTGGTGGTCGGCGCCGGCGTGGTCGGGCTCGCGGTGGCCCGCGCGCTCGCGCTCGCGGGGCGCGAGGTGCTGGTGCTCGAGGCCGAGGAGGGCTTCGGCACCCAGACCTCGTCGCGCAACTCCGAGGTCATCCACGCCGGCATCTACTACCCGCAGGGCTCGCTGAAGGCGACGCTGTGCGTGCGCGGCAAGTCGATGCTCTACGCCTACTGCGCCGCGCGCGGCGTCGCGCACCGGCGCATCGGCAAGGTGCTGGTCGCGGCCGACGCCGCCGAGCGCCCTGTGCTCGACACCTACGCCCGCAAGGCCGCGGCCAACGGCGTGCCGCTCGAGCCGCTGTCGGCGGCCGACGTGGCGCGGCTCGAGCCCGCGGTGCGCGCGGTCGCCGGCCTGTGGTCCGAGAGCACCGGCATCGTCGACAGCCACGGCCTGATGCTGGCGCTGCTGGGCGATGCCGAGGCCGCGGGGGCCACGCTGGTGGCGCACACCCCGCTCGAGCGCGCCCGCGCGGTCGAGGGCGGCTTCGAGCTGCACGCCGGCGGCGCCGAGCCGATCGCGCTGCGCTGCCGGCTGCTGGTCAACTCGGCGGGCCTGTCGGCGCAGCGCGTGGCGCACGCGATCGAGGGCCTCGCGCCCGCGCACGTGCCGCCCGCCCACTATGCCAAGGGCCACTACTTCACGCTCGCCGGCCGCACGCCGTTCTCGCACCTCGTCTACCCCATGCCCGACCACGCGGGCCTGGGCATCCACGTGACCCTCGACCTGGCCGGGCGCTGCAAGTTCGGCCCGGACGTCACGCGCTGGCCGGCGGCGCCCGACTACGCGTTCGAGGACGGCCTGGAGCCCAAGTTCTACGAGGCGATCCGCCGCTACTGGCCGGACCTGCCCGACGGCGCGCTGCAGCCCGGCTACACCGGCGTGCGGCCCAAGGTCAGCGGGCCCTCGGCGCCCGCCGGCGACTTCATGATCCAGGGCCCCGAGGTGCACGGCGTGACCGGCCTGGTGAACCTGTTCGGCATCGAGTCGCCGGGCCTGACCTCGTCGCTGGCGATCGCGCAGGAGGTCGCCGCCCGGCTCGGGCTGGATGCGACGGCCTCGGAGTGCTGAAGACCGACACCGCCCGCAACCGGCTGCTCGGCATCGGCCTGGTCTCGATCACCTTCGCCTGCTTCGCGGTGCTCGACACCACCGCGAAGTGGCTGGTGAGCAGCCTGCCGGTCATCGAGGTGGTGTGGCTGCGCTTCGTCGGGCACGTCGTCTTCACCGGGCTGCTGCTCGGGCCGCGCTACGGGCGCGCGCTGGTGCGGGTCGCGAACCCGAAGCTGCAGCTGCTGCGCGGCATGATGCTGTTCGCGATGACCGCGCTGAACTTCTGGGCGCTGCAGTACCTGCAGCTCGCCGAGACCGGTGCGATCCAGTTCGCCGTGCCGCTGCTGATCGCGCTGTTCGGCGCGTGGCTGCTCGGCGAGCGGCTCGATGCCGGCCGCTGGATGGCGATCGGCATCGGCTTCGTCGGCGTGCTGCTGATCGTGCGGCCGGGCAGCCAGGCCTTCCATCCGGCGATCCTGCTGTCGATCGCCAACGCGGTGCTCTATGCGTTCTTCAACCTGCTGACCCGCCGGCTCGCGGCGACCGACCGGCCCGAGGCCACGCAGTTCCTGTCGGCGCTGTCGGCCGCATGCCTGCTCACGCCCTTCGGCATCGCGTTCTGGCGCGCGCCCGAGAGCGCGGCGCAATGGGGGCTGATCGCGGTGATGGGCATCTTCGGCGGGCTCGGGCACTGGCTGCTCGCCGCCGCGCACCGCTTCGCTCCGGCGACGGTGCTCGCGCCCTTCCTCTACCAGCAGATCGTCTGGATGACGCTGCTGGGCTGGTGGGTGTTCGGCGACGTGCCGGGCTGGCCGGTGGTCGTCGGCACCGGCGTGATCGTGGCCTGCGGCCTGTACCTGATCGTGCGCGAGCGGGCCAGCACGACGGTCCGGTAACATCGGACCCTCCGGTTCACGTCCCCCCGCACCGTCCATGGCCGAGCACGCGTTCCCCGAGCCGCAGGTCGACTTCGACCGCTGGCCGTACCCCAGCGTCGCCGCGCATCGCGGGGCGGGCAAGCTCGCGCCCGAGAACACGCTGGCCGCGATGCGGGTCGGAGCCTCGCTCGGGCACACGATGTTCGAGTTCGACGTCAAGCTCTCCGGCGACGGCAAGCCGGTG
>JAIYAG010000381.1 GCA_027489195.1 Burkholderiales bacterium
AGCACCTGCACCATCTGCTTGGGCGCGCCGGAGTGGTCGAGGATGGTGTTCAGGCTGCCCGCGACGCACAGCAGCGGCAGCAGGATGGCGAGCAGGCGCGTGGTCTCGAGGATCACGTCCTTCAGGGTGCGCAGGCTCATCTCGCGGGTCGCGAGGTAGTGGCGCACCCGCGCGAGGGCTCCGGCGCCCGCCGGCGCCTGCTTCGCGTGCTCGTCCTCGTGGACGAAGAACTCGATGAACAGCGCGTACGCGAGCGAGACGGCGCCAGCCTCGGTGGGGCTGAAGATGCCGCCGTAGATGCCGCCGATCATGATGAACGGCAGCGCGAGCGCGAACGCGCCGCCGAAGAACGAGCGGGCGGCCTCGCCGAGGTCGAACGGCACGCGGGCCATCCGGAAGTTCACGCTCACCGCGTAGACGCAGAACATCGCGGGCAGCAGCAGGCCCGGCCCGATGCCCGCGATGAACAGCTTGGAGATGTCGCGCTCGGTCATGATCCCGTAGAGGATCAGCGGGATGGACGGCGGGATGATGATGCCGAGGGTGCCGGCCGATGCGATCGCGCCAAGCGAGAACGCCTGGGAGTAGCCCTTGGCGAGCAGCGCCGGGTACATCACCGAGCCGATCGCCATCATGGTGACGATCGACGAGCCGTTGATCGCGGCGAACGCCGCGCACGACAGCACACAGGCGATGCCCAGGCCGCCGGGGAACGGCGAGGTGAACGCCGACATGAAGCCGATCAGCCGCTTGGCGATCGAGCCGCGCGACATGATGTTGCCGGCCAGCATGAACAGCGGGATCGAGAGCAGCACCTCGCGGTCGACGGTGAACCAGAAGTCCTGGATCAGGAACTCGATCTGGCTCTTCGCGACGAACACGTGGATGTAGGCGGTCGCGACCGCGAGAACGAGCACGAGGCTCTGCCGCAGCACCAGCAGCAGCAGGATGAGGCCGAGGAGTCCGAGCCAGACCATGTCAGTGGGTCTCCTTCGGCGGTGCCGGCTTCAGGCCCGGCCAGGTCGCGAACGCGAGGTGGCGCACCGCGGACGAGAAGAACATCCAGGGCAGCACGAGCTGGATCGGCCAGATCTTGATCTGGATCGCCATGCCGCGCTCGCCGAGCGCGTACGTGCTCTGCACGAACCAGGCGGCGTAGACGCCGAGCGTGATGCAGATCGCCGCCGACACCAGGTCGCCGATCCGGTCCATCCACGGGTCGAGCGCGCGCGGCAGCCACTTGTCGGCGAACTGCGGCCTCAGGTGCCCCGCCTCGGCGGTCACCATCGCGAAGCCGACCAGCCCCGCGATCGCGGTCGCCCAGACCGCGAACCGCTGCGCGCCGAAGATGCCGGAGCCGAAGAGCTCGCGGCCGAGCACGTCGGCGACGAGCGCGAGCGCGGCCGCCGAGAACGCGATGATGCAGACGGTGGCCTCGAGGGCCTTCAGCCAACCCAGCAGTCGACGAGCGGTGTCCATCGTGAGCCCGGAGAGCGGAACGGTGCGCGACGCGCGTCACCGCGCGCATCGCGAAGGGAGGCAGCGACCCGCGCCCTCGAGGGCACGGGCCGCGCGTCGACCGGGCTTACTTGCCGCCGCGATCCGCGAAGACCTTCCTGCCGGCCTGGACCGCATCCCAGACCTCCTGGGCCTGGCCGCCGATCTCCTTGACCAGCGCCTGCTGGTTGGGCACGACCAGCTTGGACCACTCGGCACGCTGCTCGGCGGTCAGTTCGTGCACGAAGCCGCCCTTCTTCTTGAAATCCTCCATCTTGGGCCTCTCGTCGGCCTCGACGTCGCGCCGCATCTTGTCGGCCGGCAGCCGCGCGGCGGCGACCTGCTCGCGCTGCGCGGGCGTGAGCCCGTCCCACACGCGCTTGTTGATGAAGACCGCCGAGGGGTGGTGCAGGTGCCGCGTCATCACGTAGTGCGGGGTGCTCTGCGCGGCCGGCGTCGTGACGTAGTACACGAACGGCAGGTCGGCGGCTTCCACCAGGCCGCTCTGCAGCGCCGGGAAGAGTTCCGACAGCGGCATCTGGACGCCGTTGGCCTGCATCGACCCCCAGAACATCTTGGACGCCGGCGACGGCGAGATGCGGACCTTCATGCCCTTGACGCTGGCCGGGCTCAGGCAGGCCGTCTTGCAGACGACGTCGTTCCAGCCGACCTCGCCCATCCCGAGCAGCACCAGGCCCTTCGCCTCGTAGAGCTTCCTGAGGATCGGGACCGCGTGGTTGTCGATCACGAAGTCGCGCTCGGCGTTGCTGCGCCACAGGTACGGCATGTTCAGCACCGCGAGCTCGGGGATCAGCGGCGAGGTGCCCGCCAGCGAGACGCTGCCCATCTCGACGCGGCCGCGCACCACCTGCTGCACGATCTCCTGCTCGCTGCCGACGAACAGCCGCTCCACCTTGATCTCGCCCTTGGTGGCCTCGCCGACCAGCCGGGCGTTCTCCTCGACGTGGCCGAGCAGCACCGAGCCGGGCTGGGCGGCCGAGGCCATTTTCCAGTTCTGCTGGGCGAAGGCCGGATTCTGGACGAGGGCGAACGTCGCGGCGGACAGTGCTACCGCGAGCACACGGGGCAGGGGCATGGGGGTCTCCTGGTTGTACGGCGCGGGGCGATCGTCACCCGGCGTCTCGTGCGCCTTAAGTAAAGGCTTTCTTAGTATTCCCCAGCTAGGCGGTACCGGCCCTAATCACCGACACGGCGTGTGGGCAAGCGCCAGGGCGGCGCTAGATCCCCAACCGCGCGAACGCCTCCGCCCAATCGCTGCGCGCCCGCCCCGGCTCCACCGCCGTCAGCGCATCCACCGGATGCATCGTCGCGCCACTACGCACCGCAAGCTCCTGGTACAGCAGCGTCCCCGCATGCTTCCCCCGGACCTCCGCCTCGGACAGCTCGCGAACCGGCTTCGCCGGAATCCCCGCGACCAGCGTGCGCGGCGGCACGCGCCCGTTGATCTTCACGAAGGACATCGCGGCGACCACGGCCTGCTCGCCGACGATCGCGCGGTCCATCACCACGGCGTTCATGCCGACGAGCGCGTCGCGGCCGATGCGGCAGCCGTGGATCACGGCGCCGTGGCCGATGTGAGCGTCGGCCTCCATCACGGTGTCGAAGTCGGGCAGCGAGTGCACGACGCAGTTGTCCTGCAGGTTGGCGCCGGCCTCGAGCACGATGCGGCCGAAGTCGCCGCGCATGACGGCGCCTGCACCCACATAGCAGCGCGGCCCGACGATCACGTCGCCGATCAGCACGGCGCTCGGATGGACCCAGGCCTGCGGGTCGATGACGGGCACGATGCCCTCGAAGGCGTAGACCTGGGGCGGCTTCATCGGCATGGGGGCACTCATCGGGACGACAGGCAGTGGGCGCCGCTGCTGGAGAAGCCGGACGGGCACGGGCCGGTCTTCGGCACGGCGAGCCTCGACGCCTCCGAGGTGGCGAGGCAGTAGTCGCCGCTCGACGAGTACCCGCTCGGGCAGGGGCCGCCGTTGCGGGCGACGGCGAAGCGGGCGGAGGACCCGGGCGTGCAGTAGGCACCGCTCGACGAATAGCCGCTGGGGCACGCGCCGGTACGCGGCAGCGGCTGGGGGTTGGGGTTGGCGGCGAAGGCGGTAGCGACGAAGAGCAGGGGCAGGACGAAGGCGGCGACGAAGGGCTGGGCGCGCATGCTCGGATCCACGGTGCGGGGGATGCCCGGATGCTGACACACCGGTGCCGGCACGGACGCCGCGCGCACTGCGATCCGGCACCGGGCGCCCGACGTCCGGGGCCTGCACCGCACCGCGCTGCCGGCGCGGCCGGAAACCGCCCTGCGCCGCACCGCCCTGCCCGGCCCATCCGCTAGACTTTCCGGCATGAACGCCCCGACCCTTCGCGACAGCCGCGACGACGACATCGTCGCGATCCAGGCGATCTACGCCCACCACGTGCGTCATGGCACCGGCTCCTTCGAGCTGGAGCCGCCGACGGTCGACGAGATGCGCGGGCGCCGCGCGGACGTGCTGAAGAACGGCTTCCCGTGGCTGGTGGCGGAGGCCGAGGGCCGGGTGCTGGGCTATGCGTACGCGAACTTCTTCCGCATGCGCCCGGCCTATCGGTTCACGGTCGAGAACTCGATCTACATCGCGCAGGACGCACGCGGCCGCGGGGTCGGGCGCGCGCTGCTGAGCGAGCTGGTGGCGCGCTGCGAGCGCGCGGGCTGCCGGCAGATGCTGGCGATCATCGGCGACAGCGCGAACACCGGCTCGATCGCGCTGCACGCGGGCGGAGGCTTTCGCTTCGCGGGCACGATGCGCTCGACGGGCTGGAAGTTCGATCGCTGGCTCGACACGGTGATCATGCAGCGCGACCTCGGACCCGGTGACCGGGCGCCGCCCGCGGCCTGAAGCGCACGCGACCTGCTGCGCCTTCGGCGCGAGCCCCTGATCGAGCCGACGAGCCCATGCGATGACCCACACCGACCTGTACGACGGCTGCACCGTCGGCCACCTGTTCAAGCGCGCGATCGAGCGCGGCGGCGACCGCATCGCCTTCGTC
>JAIYAG010000452.1 GCA_027489195.1 Burkholderiales bacterium
CGGCCGCACCGGACGGCGCCCCGGCAGGGGCCGCCGCCGCGCGCGACGCGCCTGCCGCCGAGCGCGACGCGCCGAGGCCCGCAGCCGCCGCATCGGTCGCACCCGCGCCGCGCCCGGCCTGGCGCCGCCGTCTCGACGATGTGCTCACGGTGCGCGATCCGATGCGCGTGGCGCTCGTCGCCTCGCTGCTGCTGCACGCGTTCGTGATGTTCATGAAGTTCTCGATGCCGGCCCCGATCCGGGTGAACCCGAACGACGCGCGGCTCGAGGTGGTGCTGCTCAACGCGCAGACGCGCGCGCGCCCGGTCACGCCCGAGGTGCTCGCGCAGGTCAACCAGGAGGGCGGCGGCGAGCACGAGCGCGGCCGCGCGAAGTCGCCGCTGGCCGCGGAGACCGTCGCCCGCGACGGCACGGTGCTGCAGGAGCAGCGCCGGCGCGTCGACGAGCTCGAGCGCCAGCAGCGCGAGCTGATGACGATCGCCAAGGGTCCGCAGGCCTACGTCACGCCCGAGAAGCCGGCCGAGGCGCCGCGACCCGACGCCGCCGACCGTGACGACATCAACGCGGTGCTCGCGCGGATGCAGGCCGAGATCGCGCGCAACGTCGAGGACTACAACAAGCGGCCCAAGCGGCTGACCTTCGGCGTCAACGCGGTCGGCGTGAACTACGCGCGCTACGTCGCCGACTGGGCGACCAAGATCGAGCGCATCGGCACCGAGCGCTTCCCGCCGGAGGCGCGCGGCCGGCAGTACGACTCGCTGATCATCACCGTCGAGATCGACAAGCACGGCAACGTGGTCGACGTGGTGGTCAACAAGAAGTCGAAGTACGAGGCGCTCAACCGCGCGGTCAAGCAGATCGTCTACGCGGGCCAGCCCTACGAGACCTTCCCGGCCGAGATGGCCCGCGAGGGCGACATCCTGCAGATCGTGCGCACCTGGACCTTCACCAACGATGCCCTCGAGACCCGCTCGCTACGCGGTGATCGGTAACCCGATCGCGCACAGCCGCTCGCCGGAGATCCACGCGATGTTCGCCGCGCAGACCGGCGAGGCCGTCGAGTACGGCCGGCTGCTCGCGCCGGTCGACGGCTTCGCGGCGGCGGTCGACGCGTTCCGGGCCGAGGGCGGCGGCGGGCTCAACGTGACCCTGCCCTTCAAGCCCGAGGCCTTCGCCTACGCGCGCCGGCACACGCCGCGCGCGGCGGCCGCCGGCGCGGTGAACACCCTCGCCTTCGACGGGGACGACGTGCTCGGCGACAACACCGACGGCCCGGGGCTGGTCGCCGACATCGAGCGGCGCATCGGCCTGCCGCTGGCCGGCGCGCGGCTCCTGCTGCTGGGCGCCGGGGGCGCGGCGCGTGGCGTGGTGCTGCCGCTGCTCGAGGCGGGTGTCGCGCGGCTCGCGATCGCCAACCGCACCGCCGCCACCGCGATCGCGTTGCGCGAGGAGCTCGCCGGGCGGCTCGGGCCGGTGTTTGCGGCGCGGCTGTCGGCAGGCGGCCTGGCATCCGCCGAGGCCGGCTTCGACCTGGTGGTGAACGCGACCGCCGCCGGCCTGTCCGACGCGGCCCCCGCGATGCCCGCCACCGCCTGGCGCGGCCCGCGTCTCGCGCTCGACATGGTCTACGGCGCGCGCCCCACGGCCTTCATGCGGGCCGCGCTCGAGGCCGGCTGCCCGCGCGTCGAGGACGGCCTGGGCATGCTGGTCGGGCAGGCCGCCGAGTCGTTCGCGCTGTGGCGCGGCGTGCGCCCCGAGGCCGCGCCGGTGCTGGCCGCGCTGCGCGCGCGGCTCGCCGCCGCCTGATCCGGCCCGGCCCGGCGATGGCCCGCGCGGGCGGCATCGGACGGCGGATCGGCCGCGCCATCGGCTGGCTGCTGCTCGCCGCGGTCGTCGCGGTCCTGCTGCTGCAGCTCTGGTTCCTCGCCCACGTCGTCTGGTACAGGTACAACGCGCCGACCAGCACCGCCTTCATGCGCGTGCAGCTCGCCGCGCTGCGCGAGCAGGACCCGAAGGCCGAGATCCGCCACACCTGGACCCCGTACGCGCGGATCTCGCCGCATCTCAAGCGCGCGGTGATCGCCGCCGAGGATGCCAACTTCACCGAGCACGACGGCGTCGACTGGGAGGCGATCGAGCGCGCCCACGAGCGCAACCAGAAGCGCGGCAAGGTCACGCACGGCGGCTCCACCATCACCATGCAGCTCGCCAAGAACCTGTTCCTGTCGGGCGAGCGCAGCTACCTGCGCAAGGCGCAGGAGCTGGTCATCACCTTCATGCTCGAGGCGGTGCTCTCCAAGGAGCGCATCCTCGAGCTGTACCTGAACGTCGCCGAGTGGGGCACGGGCGTGTTCGGCTGCGAGGCGGCCGCGCAGCGCTGGTACCGAAGCTCGGCCGAGCGGCTCGGGCCCGCGCAGGCCGCGCGGCTCGCGGCGATGCTGCCCCGGCCCCGCTACTACGACCGCAACCCCGGCTCGGCCACGCTGGCCCGCCGGGCCGAGACCATCCAGCGCTGGATGGGCGGCATCACGCCACCCTGATCACGCCACCCTGAGCGCACACGCCCGGCTGCGCAAATCCGCGTCCGGTCGGCGAAGTGGTGGCGCCTGTCACATCCCGCGCCTAGAATGCGCGGCACCGAAGCCACCGCAGCCCCGTCGGGGCTGTGCCGAACGTGAACACGATGTCCGCGTTCGCCCGGACCGCCTTCCGCCGCCTACGCTGACCCGCGTCGCCCGGCATGGGGCGACGGGCGACCCTGATCGACCCGATCCCATGTCCGAGCCCCATCCGATCCCGGAGACCGACCGCGGTCCCGTCGGCGCCTTCGCAGAGCGGCGCGACGGGCGCGACGTCGCGACGCCGCGCGATCCCGAGGACGCGCAGCGCGCGCTCGCCGAGGTCGAGGACCTGCTGCGCCGCTACGAGATCGTGCGCGAGCAGGCGCGCCACGAAGGGCATTCGCTCGATCCCGAGCGGCAGATGCTGGTCGAGCAGGTGGCGGTCGCCCAGCATCTGGCGCACCTGCGCCTGCGGCTCGACCGCCTGCACCCCGCGGACGTCGCCTACATCCTCGAGGCCCTGCCGCGCGACCAGCGGCTGGTGGTCTGGGAACTCGTCAAGGCCGAGCGCGACGGCGAGATCCTGGTCGAGGTGTCCGACTCGGTCCGCGAGACGCTGATCGCCTCGATGGACCGCGACGAGCTCGTCGCGGCCGCCGGTACGCTCGACACCGACGACCTGGCCGAGATCGCCGAGGACCTGCCCGACGACGTCGTGGAGCAGGTGCGCCGGCGCCTCACGCCCGAGGAGCGCGAGCAGCTGCGCGCGGCGCTGTCCTATCCCGACGAGTCGGTCGGGGCGCGGATGGACTTCGACCTGGTGACGGTGCGCGAGGACGTGTCGCTCGAGGTGGTGCTGCGCTACCTGCGTCGCTTCGACGCGCTGCCCGACCACACCGACCAGGTGTTCGTCGTCGACCGCCACGACGTGCTCAAGGGCGCGCTGCCGCTCGACCGGCTGGTGATCAACGACCCCGACGCCCTGGTCGAGGACGTGATGAAGCGCGACGTGCTGTCGCTGCAGGCGCTCGACGAGGCCGGCGAGGCCGCGCAGGCCTTCGAGCGCTACGACCTGATCACCGCGCCCGTGGTCGATGCGCGCGGGCGGCTGATCGGGCGCCTGACCGTCGACGAGGTGGTCGACGTGATCCGGGAGGAGGGCGAGTCC
>JAIYAG010000202.1 GCA_027489195.1 Burkholderiales bacterium
GTAGTCGCCGCGGTTGAACTGCTCGAGGTCGAAGGCCTCGGCGGCCTCCGCGCGGAACAGCCGCAGGGTGTTCGCAGTGTTGTTGCGGTAGCCCAGGATCGGCGTGTCGTACGGCACGCCGTTGACCATCCGCGCCGGCGTCCAGGTCACCCGCTCCACCCCCTGCGAATCGAGGTGCCGCTCGGTGTGGCCGCCGAAGCGGATCTGGACGGTCCACTCCGGACGCACCACCTCCAAGGGGTTGCCGTGGCGCAGCCACTTGTCGGTCTTCTCGACCTGCCACCCGTCGGCGATCTCCTGGTGGAAGATGCCGAACTCGTAGCGGATGCCATACCCGAGCGCCGGGAGCTCCAGCGTCGCCAGCGAGTCGAGGAAGCAGGCCGCGAGGCGACCGAGTCCGCCATTGCCCAGTCCCGGCTCCTCCTCCTCGGTGAGCAGCGCGTCGAAGTCCAGCCCGAGCTCGGTCATCGCCTGGCGCGCCTGGCCGAGGATGCCCAGGTTCAGCAGGTTCTGGCCGAGATGCGGCCCCATCAGGAACTCGGCCGACAGGTAGGCGACCGTGCGCACGCCCTGGCCGGTGTAGGCCGCGGCGGTGCTGATCCAGCGCTGCAGCAGCCGGTCCCGCACCACGTAGGACAGCGCGAGGTGATAGTCGGTGCGTGTGGCGAGTGCCGGGAACTTGCCCTGCACGTAGAACAGGTTGTCGAGGAAGGAGCGCTTGAGGGCTTCCTTGCTCAGGCCGGTGCGATGTTCTTCGCGTTCCGGTTCGGCCGCTGCGGGGGCGGCGCCGATGTCGACGATGCTCAAGTTCGTGTCCTCTGGGGGCGAGGGTCCCCCAACGGGGACTGCAAGGAACGTACCACTTCCGGGGCCCTGCAGCGCACCGCAGCGGGGCATTCCGAAGGACGGCGGCTCGCGGCGCTCAGGCGGGCCGCGCGAGCGGGCGCGCATGCAACGCCGCCTCGAGCTGCTCGAGCGCGGCCAGCGCGAACGCACGCATGTTGTCGATCCGCCGGTCCGAGCCGGTCCGGAGCGTGATCACCCGCTCGAAGCCGTCGCCGGCGACCGCGATGCAGGCATGACCCGCCGGGTCCCCGTAGCGGTTGCCGTCCGGGCCGCTCGCGCCGGTCTCGGCGAGCCCCCAGTCGGCGCGAAAGCGCGTCCGCGCGGTGTTCGCCAGCAGCAGCGCATACGGTTCGGACGACGAGCGCATCGACGCCATCGCCTCGTCGGTGATCCCCATCAGCCCGACCCGCGCCCGGCGCGTGTAGACCACCGCGCCGGCCCGGAAGTAGGCCGACGCGCCGGGTACGGAGAGCAGCGAGGCGGCGATCAGTCCGCCGGCCGAGGATTCCGACACCGCGAGCGTGCGGCCCGAGTCCTTGAGGAGCCGCGCGATGCGATCGGCGGCGGGCAGCAGCGTCTCCATGAAGCCTCCCATGCGGCCCGGCCGTGCCGGCAGGACCCGAAGCGGAACTTCGCCGCACCGCCCGGGCGGCGGCGCGGCATCCCGCCCCGGATAATGGCCGGTCCACGGTGAGTTGCGGCATGCCCCCGATCGTCGAGCGTTCCGGACCCGACACCGGCGGCCCCTCAGGCGGTCCGTCGGGTGCCTCCCCGGGCGGCCCAGCCGCCCGTCGGGCGGCGCTCGCCGTGCTCGCGCTGTGCACGGCGATCAACGTCGTCTCGCGCGGTGTCGGCGAGAGCTTCGCGGTGTTCCTGCTGCCGATCGCCGAGGCCTTCTCGGCGGACCGCGGCGCGCTGACCGGCATCTACGGGCTCTACATGCTCGCCGTCGGCCTGATGTCCCCGATCGCCGGCACCGCATTCGACCGGCTCGGCCCACGCCTCACCTACGGCATCGGTCTGGCGGTGTTCGGTGCCGCCTACCTGCTCGCGGGCTCGGTGACCGCGCTGTGGCAGGTCTACCTCCTGGTCGGGCTGGGTGGGGCGGTCGGCGCGTCGCTGATCGGCATGCTGCCGGCCTCCGGGCTGGCCAGCCGCTGGTTCCAGGCCGGCCTGCCGGTGGCCATGGGCGTGCTGTCGGCATCGCTGGGCGTCGGCATCCTGCTGTTCGCGCCGCTCGTGCATGCGCTGATCGACGCCTACGGCTGGCGCGCCGCCTACCGCGCGCTCGGCGGCCTGCTGCTCGCGATGCTCGTGCTGAGCACCTTGCTTCCCTGGCGCCGCATCGCGGCCGGTTCGCCCGCGGTGGTCGCCGCGCGCCGCGACGCGGCCGTGGGCACGCGGGCCTGGAGCCTGCGGCGCGCGCTTCGCACGCCGGTGTTCTGGGCGCTGTTCGGCGTGATGTTCTTCACCTCGATGAGCACCTATGCCGTGGCGCCACAGCTCGTGGCATACCTGGTCGACGCGGGGCTGCCGCCGCTGCGGGCCGCGTCCATCTACGGGACCGTCGGGCTGATGTCGATCCTCGGCATGGTCGCCGCCGGCGCACTCGCGCAGCGCTTCGGCGAGCGGCGGGTCGCGATGGGGTCGTACGGCTCGACGATCGCCGGGGTCGGCGCGCTCGCCCTCGTGCCACACGGCAGTCCGATGCTCTGCGCCGCCGCCTTCGTGCTGCTGTTCGGGACGATGCAGGGCTCGCGCGGGCCGCTGGTCGCGGTGCTGTCGGCGCGCCACTTCGCCGGCGGCGCGCAGACCGGCATCTTCGGCGGCATCCTCTTCGGCATGGGCACGGGCGGCGCGCTCGGCGCCTGGGGGAGCGGCTCGCTGTACGACCTCACCGGCGGCTACGGTGCGAGCTTCGTGCTGTCGGCGGCGGGTGCGGCCTGCGGGCTGGCGCTGTTCCTGCGCGTGCCCGGTCTCGGCGGGCCGCAGGCCCGGCACACCGGGCACGGGCGCTGAGGGCCGGCCGGGTCGTCCGCTGCCTCAGCCCGCCTCGAAGTGCTGCGGCCGACGGCCCTGGATGCCGGCATAGAAGCGCTTGATCTCGGCCATGTCTGCGTCGACGTTTCCAGTGGGCACGAACACCGGGCCCAGCCCCGAGACCTTGCGCGCGTAGTCCATGTAGGCCAGGACGATCGGCACGCCCGCCTCCAGCGCGATGTAGTAGAAGCCGGTCTTCCAGTGCTTCGTGCGCCCGCGCGTGCCCTCGGGCGGCACCACCAGCTGCACCGGCCCGTCGGCCGCCTTCAGTGCCATCGCCGAGGCCGACACCAGGTTGGTGCTGCGGCTGCGGTCCACGGCAATGCCGCCCAGCCAGCGCATCACCGGCCCGAAGGGGAAGGCGAACAGGCTGTGCTTGCCCATCCAGTAGATGTTCAGGTTCAGCACGAAGGCCACCATCAGCGTGTAGGGCAGGTCCCAGTTGCTGGTGTGCGGCGCAGCGATCAGCACGCACTTGCGGGCCTCGGGCGGCAGGCTGCCCTCTACCTTCCAACCGTTCAGGCGTAGGAAGCCCCGCGAGACGGCACGCAGCACGGTGTTGACGATCGGAGTGTCGAACAGGGTTCGGTGCATGCGGGGACCTGCCTCTCAGGGGCGTGCAGGGTAGCGCGCTCCGACCGTTCGCGCGCGCCCTGCGTCGTTTCTGGCCTGCCGGAACCCGATCGTCATCGGCGCGTCATGCGCCGCGCCCCCGGTTCGGCCGCTGCGCGAGGGGGCGCGCGCCCTTGAGCTGCCGCGCGATCCCGTCCGAGAGCGTGGCCCGCAGCGCGTGCACTGCCTCCAGGTGGCCGTAGACGCCCGGGAAGCGCAGATCGAGCCACAGCCAGGTGGTGCTCGCACGCAGGGCCCGCTCCATCGCGTCGAGCCGGCTGCGGCCGTCGATGCCGTCGAGGAACCAGGGCGTGCCGGCGCGCCCCCCGGCCGCGTGCCGCGCGCTCCAGTCGAGAAACTCCTGGAGCTGCGACTCGGTGCGCACGTCGACCGGCGCCTGCGCGTACACGAAGCGGTCCTGCAGGCTCAGCGCCGCCGCACTGCGGTCGAGCGCCTCGGCGAGCGCCAGCATGCCCTCGAGCTCCGCGACCGCGAAGTGCGCGTCGTCGAGCCTGAGCTGCTCGACGAAGACCGCGAGCACGTCCCGCAGCGAGGTCTTGTTCAGTCGCGACGCGATCGTCTTGACGTGCCAGGCGTTCGGTGCGACCGGCGCCTTGAAGTCCACCGGCGCCTTCGCGGGCGTGTGCAGCAGTTCGCGCAGCTCGCGCAGCGCGCCGGGCTCGGCATCCTCGAGGACGCCCGCGAAGCCTTCCTCGTGCATGCCGAAGCGGCCCGCCCGACCTGCGATCTGGTGGACCTCCGACTCGCCGAGGCCGCGCATGCCCTCGCCGTCGAACTTCACGAGGGTGCTGAAGATCACCCGCCGGATCGGCAGGTTCAGCCCCATGCCGATCGCATCGGTGGCGACGAGCACGGTCGACTCGCCGCCTGCGAAGCGCTCGGCCTCGCGGCGCCGGACCTCGGGCGGCAGCGCCCCGTAGATCACCGACACCGGATGACCGTCGGCGGCGATGCGGTCCCGCAGCCTCAGCACGTCGCGGCGACTGAAGGCGACGACCGCGTCGCCCGGCCCGAGCGAGCCCACCGGCACCGCGCGCGGCAGCAGCTGCACGTGCTGCTTGCGCTCGAAGCGCCGCACGGTGCAGGTCTCGCCGCACAGGCCGAGCAGTTCCTCGATCGCCGGTACCGCATAGTCGGAGCAGATGATGATCAGCTCGCGGGCGGGCGCGGCGACGATCGCCTGGGTCCAGGCCCAGCCGCGCGAGCCGTCGAAGATCATCTGCGCCTCGTCGATGACCGCCACGTCGAGCGGGCGCCCGGTGCCGACCATCTCGATGGTGCTCGAGACCACCCGCGCGTCCGGCGCCGGCACGTTCTCCTCGCCGGTCAGCAGCGAGCACGGCACGCCGCGCCCGACCAGCCGGTCGCGCCCTTCCAGCGCCAGCAGCCGCAGCGGCGCGAGGTAGGCGCCCTTCTGCGCCGTCGCGAGCCGCTCGAAGGCCGCATGGGTCTTGCCGCTGTTCGGCGGACCGACGAACAGCGAGATCGAGCGCGACAGCGAACGCGCGACGGGGAAGCTGTCCGGGTAGCCCTGGAACGCCAGCTCGCTGGCCAGGCCGCGCAGCGTGCCGAGCTCGTCGACGCCCTTCTCCCAGCGGTCCTGCGCCCGGGTCAGCGCACGCTCGAGGTCGGTCGCCGGCTGCGGACGCGCACATTCGGCCTGCAGCCGCGCGCGCAGCGCATCGAGGTGGGCGGGATCGCAGGCATGGCTGCGACGCAC
>JAIYAG010000295.1 GCA_027489195.1 Burkholderiales bacterium
ACGGCCACGCGATCGCGCAGGCCCACGACGACTTCCTGGCCTGCGACGGCCCGTCCGCCGAGGCCCGCGCGCGGGAGCTGCTGCACGGCCTGGGCTTCGATGCCGCCGAGCAGGAGCGCCCGGTCGATGCCTTCAGCGGCGGCTGGAAGATGCGGCTGAACCTGGCGCGCGCACTGATGGCGCCTTCGGACCTGCTGCTGCTCGACGAGCCGACCAACCACCTCGACCTCGATGCGGTGCTCTGGCTCGAGCGACGGCTGATGCGCCTCGCCGCGACGATCCTGCTGGTCTCGCACGATCGCGACTTCCTCGACCGGGTGGCACAGGCCACGCTGCAGATCGACGACCGCAAGCTCGTGCGCTACGCCGGCGGCTATTCCGCGTGCGAGCAGGCGCGTGCGGAGCGGGCCGCGCAGCGCCAGCGATCGATCGCCGCCCAGCAGGCGAAGATCGCCCACCTGCACGCCTTCGTCGAGCGTTTCCGTGCCAAGGCGACGAAGGCCAAGCAGGCGCAGAGCCGCCTCAAGGCGCTAGAGCGCATCGAGGTGCTCGCACCGCTGCGCGCCAGCCGCGGCATCGACTTCGACTTCGCGCCGGTCGGCGACTGTCCCGACCCGCTGGTGCGGATGGAGGACGTCGCGGTCGGCTACCTCGCCGAGGACGGCACGGCCCACGCGGTGCTGCGCGAGGTGTCGATGACCGTCGGCCGCGGCAGCCGGTTCGGCGTGCTCGGGCGCAACGGGGCCGGCAAGACCACGCTGATCCGCACCGCGGTGGGCGAGCTCGCGCCGCTCGCCGGCACGCTGCAGCGTTCGCGCACGGTACGCGTCGGCTACTTCGCGCAGCAGCAGGTGGACGCGCTGCGTGGCGGCGAGTCCGCGCTCGTGCACATGCAGCGGCTCGCGCCCCAGGAACGCGAGCAATCGTTGCGCGACTGGCTCGGTCGCTTCGCGTTCCGGGGCGAGGACGCCACCCGCCCGGTCGGCCCGATGTCGGGTGGCGAGCGGGCCCGGCTCGCGCTGGCGATGCTCGTCTGGGCGCGGCCGCAGCTCCTGGTGCTCGACGAGCCGACCAACCATCTCGATGCGGCGACCCGGGACGCGCTCGCCGACGCGCTCGCCGAGTTCGACGGCGCGCTGCTGCTGGTCTCGCACGACCGGTACCTGCTGCGCGCGACCGTCGACACCTTCCTGCGGGTCGCGGACGGCAGCGCGGCGCCCTTCGACGGCGACCTCGAGGACTACGCGCAGTGGCTGATGCAGAAGCCCGTCGACGGGGACGCTGTGGGCGGGAGCGCCGGGAACGCCGGGGACGGGGCCGGCGCGGTGTCGCGGCGCGACGAGCGCCGCGTGGCCGCCGAACAGCGTGCACAGCGTGCCGCCCGGAAGAAGCCCCTGCAGCAGCAGCTCGCCGAGGTCGAGCGCGAGCTCGCGCGCATCGAGGCCCGGATAGCCGAGATCGACACCCGGCTGGCCGCGCCCGACGGCTACCGGGACGCCGCCGCCGCGGCCGAGCTCGGTCGCGAGCGCGGGGCGCTGCAGCGCGACCGCGACGCCGCCGAGGAAGGCTGGCTCGAGCTGGGCGCGGCGCTCGAGGCGCTGGACGCCGAGGGCTGAGCCCCGGAGCGATCAGGCCTGCGAGACGTCCCGGAGCGCACCCTTCAGGTCGCGCCGCAGCACCACCGGCTTGCCGCCGTACGCCCGCTTGCACAGCCAGTGCGCGAGCGCCGAATCGAGCCAGTCGGCATGGCGGGGGAACCAGTCGGCGAGCGCGTCGGCGAGCCGGCGCACCTGGCCGATCTCGCCCCGGGCCACCACCTCGCGCACCTCCACGACCGAGCGCAGCACCGCCGCATGCTCGTCCATGTGGCATTCCCGAGGCGGGAAGCCGGTCTCGAGCATCCAGCGGTCCTCCTCCTCGAAGTGCCGCCGCGCATGCGCCTCGAAGTCGGCGAGCAGCCCGGCGAGCCCGTCTTCCGGACCGGTCTGCATCGCCCGCACGAGCGCCACGAACTCGCGATGCGTCGCATCCATCGGCTCGTGGCCGAGGACGAAGGCATCCGACCAGTCGAGGGCCGGCTCCGGCGCGTGCGAGGCGTCGCTCATCCGCGAATCACTTCTTCGCGGCCATCGCCGCGCGCAGCTCGAGGTTCGCCTTGCGGTCGGCGTTGACCTTCTGCACGCTCGCGCGCTCGCCCATCTGCTTCACGTAGTCGCGTGCCGGGGTCGCGGCCAGCACGTCGGCGCCGAGCACGGCCTTGGTCGCGCCGGAGATCAGCGGCAGGTTCACGATCGCCGAGCAGTCGGCCATCGTGAAGGTGTCGCCGGCGACGAAGGGCGAGAACTTCGCGAGCCTCGAGAAGGCCGCGACATTGCGCTCGAGCTCCTTGCGGGTGGCATCGATCACCGACTGCTCGACCGTGCCGCCGAAGAACGCCTGCGGATACAGTCGGCGCGCGACCAGCTCCAGGTGCAGCTCCATGAAGGTCACCAGCTCGCGGACCTTGGCGCGCGCGTACGGATCGGCCGGCAGCAGCGGCGTGGTGCCCGGATTCGCGTCTTCGATGTACTCCAGCAGGACCTGCGACTCGCACAGCGAACCCTCGGGCACGCGCATGAACGGCACCTTGCCGAGCGGGCTGGCCGAGAGCGTGGCCTCGTCCTTGCTGGCCCAGTTCAGCTCCTCGTCGAAGGGCACGCCCTTCTCGATCAGCGCGATCTTGACCTTGTTGTAGTAGTTGCTGACGGCGAATCCGGCCAGGGTGATCATCGACGGGTCTCCTCGAGGGCTGCGTTCCATGACG
Organism: Burkholderiales bacterium; assembly: GCA_027489195.1. Lineage (GTDB taxonomy): Bacteria > Pseudomonadota > Gammaproteobacteria > Burkholderiales > Burkholderiaceae_E > UBA4615. The sequence continues at coordinate 2,804 of JAIYAG010000295.1, forward strand.
ACGGGCGACGCCCGTTCCGCTCGCCGATGGTACCAAGCGGCCGCGACGTCGCTGCCCGCTACACTGCGGCCCGTGGAACTCGCCGGACCGGTGCTGGACGTGGTGCTCCCGGTCTACGGCCTGATCGCCGCGGGATGGGGGGCCCATCGTGCCCGCCTGATCGCCGACGAGGACGTCCGCCGGTTCACCGACTTCACCTTCCGGGTGTTCGTGCCGGCGCAGCTCTTCCTCGCGATGGCCCGCACCGATTTCGGCACGCTGCAGGCCGGCGTGCCGACCGCCTATTTCAGCGCGGCGCTCCTGATCTTCGCGGCCGTGGTGCTGGTGCGCCGGCGGTCCGTGCCGCCGGTGCGCGCGGCGGTCGAAGGACTGGCCGCCTCGTTCTCGAACACCGTGATGATCGGCATCCCGCTGGTCAAGCTCGGCTGGGGCGAGGCCGGGCTCGCGATGCTGCTGTCGATCGTCGCGCTGCACTCCCTGCTGCTGCTGACCACCGCGACCTTCGTGTTCGAGGTCGCCGCGGCCACCGGCGCACCGATGGCCGCGGTGGGCCGTGCGCTGCGCACCTCGGTGCTCCATCCGGTCATCCTGCCGATCATCGCCGGCGCCGCCTGGAGCGCGCTCGGACCGCCCCTGCCGGGCGCGGCCCAGGCCACGCTCGGGCTGCTCGCAGCCGCCGCCTCGCCGCTGTGCCTGGTGCTGCTCGGCGCCTCGCTCGGGCGCGACGGGCTGCGCACCGGGCTGCGGCCTGCGCTCGCGATGAGCGCGCTCAAGCTGATCGCCTTCCCGCTGCTGGCCGCGGCGATCGGCCGCTTCGTGCTCGGGCTCGAGCCGCTCGCGCTGACGGTCGTGATCCTCACGGCGACGCTGCCGATCGGCGCGAACGTGTTCCTGTTCGCCCAGCGCTACCGCAGCGACACCCGCGCCATCGCGGCCGCGGTGGTCTGGTCGACGCTCCTGGCCGCGCCGATCCTGGCGGTCCTGCTGCCCCTGCTGCCGGTGCCCCCAAGGTAGAATCGGTCCACATGAAGCCATTCGAAGCGTTCGTGGTCGGCGTCGTGGGGACCGGCGCCATGGGCCGGGGCATCGCCCAGCTGTTCGCGCAGTCGGGTCATGCCGTGCGCCTGTTCGATGCCGCGTCCGGTGCCGCCAGGAGCGCCTGCGACGCGGTCGCCGACACCCTGCGCAAGCAGGTCGACAAGGGCAAGCTCGCGCCCGAGGCCTTCGAGGCGACGATGGCGCGCATGTCGCCGGTTGCCGCCCTCGCCGAGCTCGCCGGCTGCGACCTGGTCGTCGAGGCCATCGTCGAGAACCTCGAGGTCAAGAAGCGTCTGTTCGTCGAGCTCGAGGCGGTCACCGGCCCCGACGCCCTGCTGGTCACCAACACCTCCTCGCTGTCGGTCACCGCCATCGCCGCGGCCTGCGCGCAGCCCGCACGTGTCGCCGGCTACCACTTCTTCAACCCCGTGCCCCTGATGAAGGTGGTCGAGGTGATCCGCGGGGCCCGCACCTCGAGCGCCACCGCCGAGACCCTCGTCGCGCTGACGCGGCGCACCGGGCATGCGCCGGTGGTCGCGCAGGACACGCCCGGGTTCCTGATCAACCATGCCGGCCGCGGCTACGGGCCCGAGGCGTTGCGAGTGGTGGCCGAGGGCGTGGCCGACGTGCCCACCGTCGATCGCGTGATGCGCGAGCAGGTGGTCTTCAACGGCTCCGGCTTCCGGCTCGGGCCGTTCGAGCTGCTCGACCTCACGGGGCTCGACGTCTCGCATCCGGTGATGGAGTCCATCTACCGGCAGTTCTACGACGAGCCGCGCTTCCGGCCGTCGGCGCTCGCCGCGCAGCGGGTGGCGGGCGGCCTGCTCGGCCGCAAGACCGGCGAGGGCTTCTACCGCTACGAGAACGGTGCCCCGGTCGCGGCGCCCGAGGACGAGCCGCCGCCCGGTGCCACGCCCTTCGCCCGCGTGTGGGTCGGCCCCGGTCCGCGTCAGGCGGCGCTGCGCGAGCTCGCCGTGGCGCTCGGCGCGAGCCTCGACGACGCCGCCCAGCCCCGGGCCGACAGCCTGGTGCTGATCGCGCCCCTCGGGCTGGACGCCACCGCCGCGTGTACGGACGCGGGCCTGCCCGCCGAACGCACGGTCGCGATCGACACGCTGTTCCCGTTCGCCGCGAAGGCGTGCAAGCGGCGCGTGCTGATGGCGACCCCGGCCACCGATCCGGCGCTCGCGCAGGCGGCGCGCCGGCTGTTCGCCGCCGACGGCGCCCGCGCGAGCCTGATCCGCGACTCCGCCGGCTTCGTGGCGCAGCGCGTGGTCGCGATGGTGGTGGCGGTGGCCTGCGAGATCGCGCAGCAGCGCATCGCGAGCCCCGGCGACATCGACCTCGCGGTGCGCCTGGGCCTGGGCTACCCGACCGGTCCGCTGTCGATGGGCGACGCGCTCGGCGCCGCCACCGTCGCGGCGGTGCTCGAGGGCATGCATGCCTGCACCGGCGATCCCCGTTACCGCCCGAGCCCCTGGATGCGCCGCCGCGCGCGCCTGGGCCTGTCGCTGCTGCACGCAGACTAGACCGGGCCCACGCCCGGCACGAACCGAACGAGATGGAGGGACGATGAGCGACCTGGCCGAGCAGAACGTCGGCACCACCCCCGTGGCCGAGCGCCACCGCTTCGACGTGGGCGCGCTCGATGCCTGGATGCGCGCGAACGTCGAGGGCTTCGCCGGACCCCTGACCGTCGAGCAGTTCAAGGGCGGCCAGTCGAATCCCACCTTCCGCCTGAGCACGCCGTCGCGCGCCTACGTGATGCGGGCCAAGCCCGGTCCGGTCGCGAAGCTGCTGCCCTCGGCGCATGCGGTCGAGCGCGAATACAAGGTCCTCGCCGCGCTGGCCGGCACCGACGTGCCGGTGGCCCGCGTCTACGGGCTGTGCGAGGACGAGTCGGTGATCGGCCGCGCGTTCTACATCATGGACTGCGTCGAGGGCCGCGTGCTCTGGGACCAGTCCCTGCCCGGCGTCTCGAACGCCGAGCGCGACGCGATCTACGACGAGATGAACCGCGTCATCGCGGCCCTGCACAAGGTCGACGTGGCCGCCGTCGGGCTCACCGACTTCGGCCGCCCGGGCAACTACTTCGCCCGCCAGATCAGCCGCTGGTCGAAGCAGTACCTGCTGTCCGAGACCGAGAAGATCCCGGCGATGGACCGGCTGATCGAGTGGCTGCCGCAGCACATTCCCGAGGGCGACGAGAGCGCCATCGTCCACGGCGACTACCGGCTCGACAACATGATGTTCGACCGCGAGCGTCCGCGCGTGCTCGCGGTGCTCGACTGGGAGCTCTCGACGATCGGCCATCCGCTCGCCGACTTCAGCTACCACTGCATGAGCTGGCACATTCCGCCCGGGCAGTTCCGCGGCATCGCGGGGCTCGACCTCGCCGCGCTCGGGATCCCGAGCGAGGCGGACTACATGCGCCGCTACTGCGCCCGGACCGGTCGACAGCACATCGACCACTGGGACTTCTACCTGGCCTACAACTGCTTCCGGCTGGCGGGCATCCTGCAGGGCATCGTCAAGCGCGCGCTCGACGGCACCGCCTCGAGTCCGCAGGCGCTCGAGCAGGGCAAGCGCGTGCGGCCGCTGGCCGAGATGGCCTGGGCCTTCGCGGAAAAGGTCCGCTGAGCCCGCACACCGAATCAGCATCGAACCGATCGACGACCCAAGGAGGAGAGACGCAATGGATTTCGAGCACACCCCGAAGGTGAAGGAGCTTCAGGCCCGCCTGATCGACTTCATGAACCAGCACATCTACCCGAACGAGGAGGCGTACCACCACGAGGTGGACACGAACCGTCGCGCGGGCAACGCCTGGATCCCGACCAAGGTCATCGAGGACCTCAAGCCGCTCGCCCGCAAGGCCGG
>JAIYAG010000289.1 GCA_027489195.1 Burkholderiales bacterium
CCGACGCGGTCGAAGGCGGCCTGGACCGCGTCGATGCACTGCTCGACCACCGCCTTCCACGCCGGCAGCAGGTCGGGCGGCAGCGCCTCGTGCGCGAGCAGCCAGTCGCGCGGCTCGCGGCCGAAGGCCTGGATGTCGAGCACCGGTCGCTCGCGGAACGGGGCGATCGCGCCGACCGCATGGATGCGCCCGATGAACCGGCCGAGCCAGGCGAGGGTCTCGGGATCCTCGAGCTCGGGCGCCCGTCCGCCGCGCCGCGGATAGACCGCGAAGCGCCAGCCGTCATGGACGTGCAGCGTCGTTCCGGCGGCCTCGATCGGCGGCACCACGGGAATCTCGTGACCGGCGAGCTCCTCGGTGAACCGATGCTCCTCGAGGATCTGGGCGTCGCTCCAGCGCTGCGGGCGGTAGAACTTCACGACGACGCTGCCGCCGTCCTCCAGCCACACCTGGTAGACGCGGTTCTCGTAGCTGTTGAGGGCGAGCAGTCGACCGTCGCCTCGCCAGCCGGCGGCCTCGAGCGTGTCGAGGATGCGGCCCGGCTCGAGCTGCGCGAAGGGGTGGGGCGGGGCGTCCGGGTCGTCGAGCATCGCCCATTCTATGCGCGGCCACCGGCCGAGCCGACCGTACACTCGCCCCCGGGCTGCAGGTGCGGCCGGAGGATCTGCAACTGGACCCGTTCGAACTGAAGCTTCTGCTGCGCGGGCTGCTGGTGCCGCCCGCGGCACCGCTGATCGTCTTCGTCGCGGGCCTGTGGCTGGCACGGCGTCATGCGCGGGCCGGGCGCGCGCTCGCGATCGCCGGATTCGCCGCCGCCTGGCTGCTGGCCGCTCCGCTGGGCGCGGAGGCGCTCGCTCGCCTCGTCGAGGCCGGGCAGCGCCCGCTCGATGCCGCGAGCTGGGCCGCGGCGCGCGACGCGGCCCGGCCGCCCCAGGCCGTGGTCGTGCTCGGCGCGGGCATCGTGCCGGACCGCGGAGCCGGCCCGGACGGCGAGCGGCTGAGCGCACGCAGCCTGCAGCGGGCGCTCGCCGGTGCGAGGATGGCGCGCCTCACCGGGCTGCCGGTGATGGTCTGCGGCGGGCGCCCGCGGCAGACGCGCGAGACCGAGGCTGGGCTGCTGCGGCGCGCGCTCGAGACAGAGCTCGGCGTGCCGGTCCGCTGGAGCGAGGACCGCTCGCGCGACACGATCGAGAATGCCGAGAACGCGGCCGCGATCCTCGAGGCCGCCGGGGTCCGGCACATCGTGCTGGTGACGCACGCGCATCACATGCGGCGGGCGCGGATCGCCTTCGAATCGGCGGGCTTCACCGTGCTGCCCGCGCCGCACGATCCGCTCCCCGGGCCGCGCGGCCCCCCCGGCCTGTCCGACCTGCTGCCTGCGGCCGAGGCCGCCGATGTCGCGAGCCTGGCCGCGCACGAGCTGCTCGGCACGCTGTGGCAGGCCCTGCGTCGCCTGCGCTGACCCGGCCGCCGGCCGGGCGCACCGTCGGGGGATGGCTGCCGGCCGCGGCGAAGGACGTACACTCACGCCCGCCGTGCGGCCGCTCGCGCCGCAGGCCCATCGGCTGACCGAGACATGGCCCTCTTCGACAGATCGGCGCTGAACCCCGGCGTGCCGCCCCGCGAGGTCGGCGCCTGGGCGATGTACGACTTCGCGAACTCCGGCTACACCACGGTGGTGCTGACGGCCGTCTTCAACGCGTACTTCGTCGGCGTCGTGGCCGAACGCGCGGACTGGGCGACGCTGGCGTGGACCGTGGCGCTGGCACTCTCCAACATCGCGGTCACGCTGACCATGCCGGCGATCGGCGCCTGGGCCGACCTCCATGCGTCCAAGAAGCCGCTGATGCTCGCCGCGACGGTCGGCTGCATCGTGTCGACCGCGGCGCTGGCGCTCGCGGGCCGGGGCGACGTCGCGTTCGCCATGGTGGTGGTCGCGCTGTCCAACTGGTTCTTCTCGGTCGGCGAGGCGCTCGCCGGCGCGTTCCTGCCCGAGCTCGCACGGCCCGAGACGCTCGGCAAGGTCTCGGGCTGGGGCTGGAGCTTCGGCTACTTCGGCGGGATGCTCGCGCTCGGGCTGTCGCTCGCCTGGGTGCTGAGCGCGCAGGGCCGGGGCGAGACCGCCGAACAGTTCGTGCCGCCGACGATGCTGATCGTGGCGGCGGTGTTCGCCGCGGCCGCGCTGCCGGCCTTCCTGGTGCTGCGCGAGCGCGCGCAGCCGAATCCCGCTGCCGCCTCGCAGGGCGCGGGGATCGGCGCCGCGCTGCGCCAGGTCCGGGACACGCTCGGCCACGCGCGCCGCTACCGCGACTTCTGGCAGCTGATGCTGTGCGGCGCGGCCTACCAGGCCGGGATCTCGGTCGTGATCGCGCTGGCCGCGGTCTATGCCGAGGAGGCGATGGGCTTCGCGCAGCAGGACACGATGATGCTGGTGTTCCTGGTGAACATCGCGGCGGCGGCCGGCGCCTTCGCCTTCGGCTATGCGCAGGACCGCGTCGGGCACAAGCAGGCGCTCGCCTGGACGCTGGTCGGCTGGATCGTGATGGTCGCGATCGCCGGGCTCACGCGCAGCGTCGCGATGTTCTGGGTCGCCGCCGCGCTCGCGGGCCTGTGCATGGGCTCGAGCCAGTCCTGCGGCCGGGCGATGGTCGGCTACCTCGCGCCCCCGGCGCACGTGGCCGAGTTCTTCGGCCTGTGGGCCCTCGCCACCCGGCTTTCCGCGGTCGTCGGCCCGCTCGTCTACGGCCTGGTCACCTGGGTGACCGCGGGCAATCACCGGCTCGCGATCCTCGCGACCGGCAGCTTCTTCGTGCTCGGCCTCGTGCTGCTGCGCGCGATCGACGTCGAGCGCGGCCATGCCGCCGCGCGCGCCGGCATCGCGCCGCTGCCGGCGTCCGGCACCTGATCCCATCCTTCTCCACTCCCTGTCCAGGAACGACGATGCTCACCAAGACCATGCTGTCCGCCGATGATGTCGCCAACGTGCTCGCGGCCGCCGAAGCCGAGGCCCGCACGAACAACTGGGCGGTCACGATCGCCGTCTGCGACGACGGTGGCCACCTGCTCGCGATGAAGCGTCTCGACGGCGTCGCGCCGATCTCGGCCTACATCGCCCCCGAGAAGGCGCGCTGCGCGGCGCTCGGGCGTCGCGACAGCGGCGTCTACGAGAAGATGATCAACGAGGGGCGGGTGTCGTTCCTGTCGGCGCCGGTGATGGCCGGCATGCTCGAAGGCGGCGTGCCGATCGTGGTCGGCGGCCAGGTCGTCGGCGCGGTCGGCGTCTCGGGCGTGAAGTCGAGCGAGGACGCCCAGATCGCCCGCGCCGGGATCGCGGCGCTCGGCTGACGGCGCGCCGGGCGCGTGGCCGTCGGCAGCTGATGCCAGCGCACGAGCCCTCCATGACCTCGTCGCCCAGGCTGTACGGGGCCGTTTCCTGCGCGCTGCGCCGTCTGCTCGCAGTCGGTCTGGCCGTGCTCGCCTCGGCCGCGCAGGCGGCCACGGGTCTGGTCGAGCTGCCGGCCTCGGCGGCCGGCCAGGCGCCCGTGGCGGTGTTCTACCCCACGGACGCAGCGGGGCCGCCGGTGAGACGCTGGCAGTTCACGCTGGACGTCGTGGCGTCCGCGCCGCCGGTGCGCGGGAACGGCCGGCTCGTGGTGATCTCTCACGGATCGCCCGGCAACCCCTGGGTGAACGCCGACCTGGCGATCGCGCTGACCCGCGCCGGCTTTGCCGTCGCCATGCCTTGGCACCTGCGCGACAACTCGGACGACAGTGGCGATGCCGGCCCGGTGAGCTGGCGGCGCCGTCCGCACGAGGTGTCGGCGGCGATCGATGCGGTGATGGCGGATGCGCGATTCGCCCCGTTGCTGCGCGCCGACCGCGTGGGCGCATACGGCATGTCGGCGGGGGGCCACACCGTGCTGACGTTGGCCGGAGGGCGCTGGTCGCCCTCGGCCCTGCGCGCGCACTGCCTGGCACATCTGGACGACGACTTCGCGGCCTGCGTCGGCCCGGCGGTGCCCGGTCTGGATGGCAGCTGGCTGGATACGCCGAAACGGGCCGTCGCGCGCTGGGTGATCGGATGGAAGCTGGACGATCCGACCTGGTACGGTCACACCGACGCGCGCATCGCCGCCGTCGTCGCCGGGGTGCCGCTGGCTGCGGACTTCGATCCCGCCACGCTCGCGGCCCCACGCATGCCGCTGGGGCTGATCACGGCCCGCAAGGATGCCTGGCTGGCGTCGCGCTTCCACGGCGAGGCCGTGGCCCGGGCCTGCACCGGGTGCGAATGGCTGGCGGACATCGCCGAGGGCGGACATGGCGCGCTGCTGTCCCCGCAGCCGCGGCGCGAAGGCCGCCTCGCCGAGCTCGTGGGCGACCCGCCCGGATTCGACCGGGCCACGGTCATTCCCGCTGTGAATGCGCAGGTGGTGGCGTTCTTCGAACGGCATCTGCTGCCGTGAGCGGGGCCATGCGCGTCACGGATCTTGGCGGCCGCAGAAAAGAAAAGAGGAACGTCGAGACGTTCCTCTGAACGGGACGCCTCGTTGGCTGCGTCCCGAGCGCGAATCGAAGGCCGAGCGAAGACGCGGCCATGCCCCGAGGCATGCACGCCGCGTGCCAGCGAATCGAATGTCGTTCGGGATCAGGGGCTTGCGCTCGGGGGGACCGGGCCGGAGCCGGCCGGATGGGCCGCTGTGTCAGGAATTCCGATGCCGACTTCGTCACGGACGTGACGATCGCTCCCCGGCGAGCGGCCGGTCGCGTCGGCGCCTCAGGCGACCGACACCGGGATCCGGCCGATCTTCGCCTGCCATTCGCGCGGCCCGGTCTCGTGCACCGAGGTGCCGTTGGAGTCGACCGCCACCGTCACCGGCATGTCGCGGACGTCGAACTCGTAGATCGCTTCCATCCCCAGGTCGGCGAAGCCGAGCACGCGTGCGCCCTTGATCGCCTTCGACACCAGGTAGGCCGCGCCGCCCACCGCCATCAGGTAGGCCCGCTTGTGCTTGCGGATCGACTCGATGGCGACCGGCCCGCGCTCGGCCTTGCCGACCATCGCGATCAGGCCCGTCTGCGCGAGCATGGTCTCCGTGAACTTGTCCATGCGCGTGGCGGTCGTCGGACCGGCGGGACCGACCGCCTCGTCGCGCACCGGGTCGACCGGGCCGACGTAGTAGATGACGCGGTTTCGGAAGTCGACCGGCAGCGGCTCGCCGCGGGCGAGCATGTCGGCGATCCGCTTGTGCGCGGCATCGCGGCCGGTGAGCATCTTGCCGTTCAGCAGCAGCGTCTGGCCGGGTGTCCAGGAGGCCACTTCCTCGGGGGTGAGCGTGTCCAGGTCGACGCGTTTCGATCGCTCGGTGTCCGGCATCCAGCGCACGTCCGGCCACTCGGACAGCGAGGGCGGCTCGCAGTACGCCGGGCCGCTGCCGTCGAGCACGAAGTGCGCATGGCGGGGCGC
>JAIYAG010000613.1 GCA_027489195.1 Burkholderiales bacterium
CAGGGGGAGGGCGATCGCCGCGGCGGCGAGCAGGCGGCGCAGGGTCGCCGCCATCGCGGGCGAGGGTGGGACAGGTCGACGTGCCATGCGGGGACTCCTTCCTCCGGGACGCGCCACCGTCGCCCGTCGTGCCGACGGCGCCCTGCGATCCCTGTCGCGAGTCTAGGCGGCGGTGCCGGTCGGGGCGTCGCCGTCCGTCAGCCCCGGCCGTGCGCCTGCCCCGTCAGGCGGGTCCCGGCAGCCAGGCCGCCCGGTGATCGCGTGCGTAGTCGGCGAACCCGCGGGGCACATGGCCCGTGACCCGCTGCACCGCGTCGGTCACGCGCTCCGAGTAGCCCGCCTTGAAATAGCCCAGGATCAGGTTCAGGAACTCGGCGTACGGCCTGGGCAGGCCTGCGCCCAGCAGGGCCCCCAGCATCTGCTCCGGCGTGATGTCCTGATAGCGGATGCTGCGGCCCGTCTCGCGGCTCAGGTGCCTGGCCACCTCGTCGTGGTCGAGCGCCTCGGCGCCCGTCAGGTCGAAGGCATGGCCGTCATGGGCATGATCCGACAGCAGCGCGGCCGCCACGCCGGCGATGTCGCGCGCATCGATGAAGCTGCCCTTGGCGGATCCGACCGGCAGGAAGATCGTGTCCTGCTCGCGGATGCCCTGCAGCCAGAACGTGTTGAAGTTCTGCATGAACCAGTTGGGGCGGATCACGTTCCAGGGCAGGCCCGAGGTGATCAGATGCTGCTCCGCCCTGGCCAGCGGCGCGCCCGGGTCGGCGTCTGCGCCCATCGCGCTCATCAGCACCACCTTCTCGAGGCGGCGGGCACGCGCCTCGTCGATCAGGCGGCCGAGCAGCTCGTCCTGGTTGACGTGACCCGGGGGCGACAGGAGGAAGGCCGCCTGGATGCCTTCGAATGCCTGCGAGAGGCCGCGGCCGGTCAGCAGGTCGAGCGCGACCTGGCCGGGGCCCGCCGTGGCGCGGCTGGTGGCGCCGACCACCTCGTGGCCCTGGGCCGTCAGCAGGGGCGCGAGGGCGGAACCGACCGTGCCGTGGGCACCGATGACGAGGATCCTGCTCATTCGAATCTCCGATACGTGATTGGGGGAACAGCCAGTGTCGAGGGTGAAGGATGAACGACAAATGGCTTTGGGTTCAGTTAACATGTCCGAAAGTCCGAGTTGTCGGACGACGAGGTTTCGATGGATCTCCTCTTCGACCTGTTCCACCAGAGCGGCCTGAGACGCCGTCTGCTCGATCTGAGCCGCCTGCCGTCCGACGTCGCACTGAGGTTCCCGTGCGAGCGGAGCATCGGTTTCCATGTCGTCACGCGAGGACGCGCCTGGGTGCATGCGCCGGATCTGGCCGAGCCGCTGGCGCTGTCGGCCGGCGACGTCGCACTGATGGCTCGCGGCTGCGAGCATGTCGTGGCGCCGAGCGCCTCGCTGCAGGGTCTGTCGACCCGCGTGATGCGGCCCGCCGCCTTGGCCGGTGACCGGCTGCTCGACGATGGCCTCCTCGACAGCGACGCGCCCGACGACCGACTGCCCGAGTCCGGCGCCTCGCTCATCAGCGGCGCCTATCAGCTCTGGAACGTACCGATGCATCCTTTCTTCGGTCAGTTGCCCGCCTGGCACGTGGTGCGCAGCGACCAGATGCCTCGTCTGGGTCCGCTGTCGCTGACCGTGGCGCTGCTCGGTCAGGAGGCCGCCCGGCGCGAGCCCGGGGCCGAGCTCGTGCTGCACGGGCTGCTGGACGTGCTCTTCACGTACCTGATGCGCGACATGCTGGCCCGGCACGCCCCCGATGCCGGTTTCAGTCGGGCGCAGCGCGATCCGCCGGTGCGTCGCGCGGTGACGCTGATGCATGCCGACTGCGCCCATCCCTGGACGCTCGACGAGCTCGCCCATCAGGTCGGACTGTCGCGAACCGGGCTGGCCGAGCGGTTCCGGGAGGCCATGGGCGACACGCCGCTCAGCTACCTGCGAACCGTGCGGCTCCAGAAGGCGATGCGACTGCTGTCGGAAACCGAGCACAAGCTCGAGGCCGTGGCCGCCGAGGTCGGCTACCAGGACGCGTTCGCCTTCTCCAAGGCCTTCAAGCGTCTGGCCGGCGTGGCGCCACGCGAGTTCCGCCAGCGTGATGCCGAGGAGCGGCACTCGCCCTGGCGTTTCGGCGCCGCCGACGCGCTGGGGGCGCTGCCGGGGCTTCGGGCGGTCTGAGGCCGGCCCGGGGCTGCGGCCCCGCCCCGGTGGCCTGAGGGCCCCGCCGAGTCGGCCTCAGGCGCCGAGCGCCGTCCACCGGTCGCCGTCGCGCCCGGCGCGCCCGTCGTCGACCAGCTTCTCCAGATGCGCCAGCAACGAACGCTTGGCCACCGGATAGAGCGCCGGCTTCACGTCGTCGTAGGCATGCGGCACCAGCTCGTCGAGCGTGCCCGGACCGCTGCGGGCCAGCGCCGCGGCGACCTTCGCCTCGCGCGTGAGCCGATGGGCGATCAGCTTGCGCATCGCCGGCTCCGCCGGCCCGAGCACATGGCCGTGGGCCGGCAGGATGAAGTCCACCGGCTCGGCCGCGAGTCGGTGCAGCGAGTCGAGGTAGGCGACCATGTTGCCGTCGGGCGGATCGACCACCGTCGTCGATCCGTTGAGCACGTGGTCGCCCGAGAACAGCAGCCGGTCCTCCTCCAGCACCAGGCACAGGTGGTTGGCCGCATGGCCCGGGGTGTGGACCACCCGCAGCGTCGAGTCGCCGACCTGCAGGCGCTCGCCGTCGGCGAGCTCGCGGTCCGGGACGAACTCCGAATGGGCCCGTGCCGTCGGGGCCGAGGACAGCCCCAGGATCGGCACGTCGCGCCCGATCGCCTCGCGCAGCATCGGGGCGCCCGGCGAGTGGTCGGGGTGCGAATGTGTGCAGACGATCAGTCTCAGGTCCTCGCCCACCTCCGCGGCGATCCGCGCGATGTGCGCCGGCAGGGCCGGACCCGGATCGATGACGATGCAGCCGCCCGCATCGCCGACGATGTAGGTGTTCGTCCCCGGGCCGGTCATCATGCTCGGGTTGGGGGCGGTGAGGCGCCGCACGTTCGTGCGCAGCCTGACCGGCCGCTCGCTCTGCCAGTCCAGGTCGTGCACCACCTGCCCGTCGGGGGCCACCATCTCCAGCTCGCCGAAGGCCATCTCGTCCTCGGTGTAGCGGGTGTCCTTGCCCGCCACGCGCCCACCCCGGGGGCAGGACGTGAAGACCTTCTGCTGCGTGCGGCAGGCCTCCAGCACCGATTCCGCCGTCTCGAAGCGCTCGAGCTGGCGCAGCGTGCGGATCGTCGGGAAGATCATGCTGAAGTTGCCCTCGGCGTGGCGCTTCAGGCCGGTCGCCGGGTGCACCCAGACCGGCTCGAACTGCTCGGCGCCATCCGGGTCAGGCGTCTGGCCCGCCGGCATCGGGGCGACGAAGAAGCGCACGTCGAAGCGCTTGGGCAGGTCGCGGTCCGTGATCCAGTGCGACATCCAGCCCGTGCGGTCGACCGCGAGCTCCAGGCCCTCGCGTTCGAGCTGCGCGTACAGGTCGCCGTCGTGCCCGCGATCGAGCGTGGTCGCGAACGACGGGTCCGCAGGCTCGTTGGTGCCGCGGCGCCAGGCGAGCAGCACGCCCAGTTCCTCGAAGGCTTCGCGCAGCGCCGCCGCCGCGAAGTGACGGTGCTGCTCGTCCTGGTCCGGCCGGGCCCGGGCCGCGGTCAGTGCCGCAGGCGAGGCGTCCGCCTTGTCGAGCGCGCCCCCCGGGAACACGTAGGCGCCGGGTGCGAAGCTCGCCGTCGCCGAGCGGCGGGTCATCAGCACCTGCAGGCCTTCGGCCGGGTCGTCGCGCAGCAGCAGGATCGTGGCCGCGGGGCGGGGCACCACCGGCTCGCGCCAGCCGTGCAGCAGCTTGTCTCGTCGGATCATCGTCGGTATCCCGGACGGGTGGGTGCGTGAGTCGGGGCGCAGGCTGCGCTCAGGCCGCCGTCGGTCCGGCCGCAGCCGGCGGCTCGAAGCGTGCACCGAAGCGCGTCGCCAGGTCGTGCGCCCGGGCGAGGAACGCGTCGGCCCCGATCCGCTGCATCTGGGCACGGGCCTGCGTGGCGTTCGTCGCGAGCGCTACGCCGAAGGTCTGCGTCAGCGCGCCATCGGGCGTGTCCGTGGCGACGTCCAGGGCGCCCAGGCAAGCGGCGTACAGAAGCCGATCCCTGATGTCCGCGGGGTCGAGCTGGCGCGAGCGGCGCTCGAAGGTCTTCAGTCCGGACCAGAGCTCCGGGGGCTCCGACGTGTAGTCGTAGAAGCCGCCGCCCGCGGCGCGGCCGGCCCGCTTGTAGCCGTGCGCCATCTTCTCGACGACGTACACCGCCGATTTCTCGAGCGGGCGAGGGGGGAGGGCGGCTGCGGTCGCAGGGGCGTGTGCGTGGTCGTGGTCGTGGTCGTGGGCGTGATCGTGATCGTGATCGTCGTCGTGATCGTGGCCGTGCGCAGGGGCGTGCGCGTGGCCGTGGTCGTGGCCGTGATCATGGCCATGCGCGTGATCGTGACCATGCGCGCGGCCGTGTTCATGGCCATGGGAATGTCCGTGATCGTGGCCCGCGGCATGCCCGTGGCCGTGGCCGTCCATCGCCGCATGCAGCGCGTGGTCCACGACATCGAGGGACATCGCATCGAGGATCGCGAACGGTCCCGCCTTCAGGCCCGCGTCGTGTGCAGCCGCCTCGATCGCGGCGGCGCCGATGCCGTCGCCGAGCAGGGTCAGGGCTTCGTTGAGCAGCGCGGCGGCCGCCGGGTGCTGGTACAGCGCGGCCGGAACCTCCGCGGGGAGGGGGGAATGCGGCATGGGGCGTCTCTCGGGCCGCAGGGGTGCGGCGATGCGCGCAATGATATCGCCTCGCCGCGCGCGGGCCGTGCGCCGATCGGAACGGTGCCGTGCGAGTCAGGCAGAGTCGGCGCAAGCGCGCCGATCCGTCGGGCGATCACGCCGTCTTGTGCTGCCGTCGCGGGCCTGTGCGCGGTGCAGTCTGCCAACGCGAGCGATCGTTGAGCAGGGCCAGGACGCTGGCGTCCTTGATCAGAGCGGCGCCGGAAGACGCCGCCGAGACGATGTCCGGGGCTGTCGGACGTGCCAGGCCGAACCCTTGGCCGTAGTCCACCCCCAGCTCGATCAGCGCCGCGATCGTGTCGGGCGTCTCCGCCCATTCCGCGATGCTGCGCATGCCGAGTTCGTGCGTCAGATCGACGATGGTCCGCGTGATCGCGTAGTTCGCCGGATTCAGGTTGATGTCCTTGACGAAGCTGCCGTCGATCTTGATGAAATCCGCAGGGATTTCCTTCAGATAGTTGAACGACGTGTAGCCGGCTCCGAAATCGTCCAGCGCGAGCTTGCTGCCGTACATCCTGACCCGATCCACGAATCGCCGGGTCGAGCCGAGATCGTGCAGCGCCACGCTCTCGGTGATCTCGAAGCACAGCTTCGGCATCGCGAGCGGATGCTCGGCGATCATCGAGAAGGCGTCGTCGACGAAGCGGTTGTCGTTGAGCGACGCGCCGCTGATGTTGATCGTCGCGAACCCGAGCCGATCGCGATGTTCCGGATGGTTGTCGAGCCATTCCAGCGTGCTGCGCAGCACCCATCGGTCGATCTGCGACATCAGGCCATTGCGCTCCGCCGCACCGATGAACTTCCCGGGCGGAACGACCTGCCCTTGCTCACCGCGCATGCGGATCAGGACTTCGTAGCAGAGCGAACTCATGGGCGACTGCAGCGCCACGATCGGCTGGAACTCGAGGAAGTAGCGCTCGGTCGGCACGTGCTGCTGCAGGTCTGCCACGACCTTCAACTCTTCCAGGTGCGCACGCAGTGCGGCGTCCTGGTCGGTCAGGCGAACGACGCAGTTGCGACCGCGGGACTTGGCTTCGCTGCAGGCTCGGTCGGCTGCTGCCATCGCATCCACGACCGACATGTCCTTCTCGAAGGACACGACGCCAATGCTCGCGGTCAAAGCCAGTGCCTTGCCGTCGACTTCGAAGACTTTCTCGGCGACTGCTTCGCGAAGCCGTCCCGTCAACCCTAAAATTGCGTGTTCAGGGCAGTCGAAGAAAATTACGACGAAAGAGTCCGCAATGCGCGCGATACAGTCCCTGGTCCGAACTGCGACCGAGAGCCGGCGGGCCGCTTGTTGAAGGAGTGCGTCGCCAATTCCGTGGCCGTGTAGGTCGTTAATCAGCTTAAAGCGATCAAGATCCACATATGCGATGGCGCAGTCAACGCCGCCATTTACCATGGTGACCGCGTCCGCGATCCGGGTCTCTAGCCCGCGACGATTGAGCATCCCGGTCAGGTGATCGTGATCAACCAGATGCTTGAGCTTACCTTCGGCGGCCTTGCGAAGCGTTACGTCCTGTATTGACCCTTCGAGCGTTTGGTCGTTCAACGTTACGCGAGCCAAATACCATCTTGGCTCCCCACCGTTGACGGCAGTGCAGAGCTCGACATCCAGATTGCCTTGCTCGGCAGCTTCAGAAAGCCGCTGAAAAGTACCGTCCCCAAGCAAGTCATCAATGCTCGACGTACTCCCCGGCAGCGTGTCCGAACGGTCGAACATCTCGCTAAACGCAGGATTCTTGAGACGAATCGAACCGTTGAGGCTGAGCCCGAACAAGCCGATGGGCATTGAATTGAAGTTTTCTTCGTACTTCTTCAGGTACGTGACGCTGCGGGCCTGCGCGGCGATGCGAGCATCACGCTCTGACTTCAACCTGTCTGCCAGGGCTAAGCCCATCATCAAGGCGCTGACAACTGTGGCGGTCTGAGAGTTCATCCAGAACGGAAAATCAACGACGCCCGATTGCGCGCCGATCTCGCTCGCCATGCCAAATATCATGGAACCCCAAGACAATGCGTACCAGCCAAGTAGGCGGGTTCGCTGTATCAAGAGGGATACTAGTATTTGAACGGTCAGAGCCCCAAGGACGATCGCAGCGAATGTCCAGAAGGTCCGAAGGTATCCGATGTGACTGAAGAAAGGCGCAGCGACAACAAAGACGACGAATGAATGCTGCAGGAATTCGAAGTACTTCCGAATTAGCGGGTTGGAGCTGGGCTTAAGTAGAAG
>JAIYAG010000624.1 GCA_027489195.1 Burkholderiales bacterium
GAAGCCGAACAGGTGGCCGGCGACCTTGCGCATCTGGATCTCCTCGGAGCCCTCGGTGATCCGGTAGCGGCGGTGATGGCGGTAGATGTGCTCGAAGGGCTTGTGGCGCGAGTAGCCGAGCCCACCGTGCACCTGCATCGCCCGGTCGGCGGCCTCGCAGCACAGCCGGTTCGCCCAGTAGTTGCACATCGACACGCGGTCGGACAGTCGCTTCTCGACCTCGGGCTTGGGCATGCGGTCCATCTCCCACGCGGTCTTGCGGATCAGCAGCCGCAGCATCTCGATCTGCGTGGCCAGCTCGACCAGCGGGAACTGGATGCCCTGGTTGGTCGAGAGCGGCTTGCCGAAGGGCTTGCGCGCGTTCGCGTAGGCGACCGACTCGCGCACGCAGAAGTCCGCGGCACCCAGGCTCGAGGCGGCCTGGCGGATGCGGTTCTCGTGGACGAAGTGCTGCGCGACGCGCAGACCGGTGTCGAGTCCGGCGACGATCGCCTCGGCGGGCACCCACACGTCGGTGAAGCTGACGCGCGGATGGTCGGTCGGCATGTTGAAGGTCCAGAGGTACTCCTCGACCTTCAGCCCCGGCGTGCCGGTGGGCACGGCGAAGGCGGTGATGCCGCGCGCCTGTCCGGCCTCGCCGCTGGTGCGCGCGAAGGTCAGGCAGTGCGAGGCGGTGTGCATGCCGGTGGTCCACATCTTCTCGCCGTCGATGCGCCAGCCGGCGACGCCGCCGCGCACTTCGGGCACCGCACGCGTCTCCATGTGGGTCGCATCCGAGCCGTGCTCGGGCTCGGTCAGGCCGAAGCTCATCCGGAGGCGGCCGGCGAGCAGGCCGGGGATGAAGGCCTCGCGCTGCTCGGGCGTGCCGAAGTCGCGCAGCGCGAGCGCCAGCGGCTGGTTGCCGACGATCGAGTGCTCGGTCTGCAGGTCGTTGTGCAGGCCGAGGCCGCGGGCGGCGAGATGCTCGCGGATCACGGTCATCGCGAGGTGCGAGCCGTCCTGCCCGCCCCACTCGCGCGGCAGCGCGAAGCGGTAGTGGCCGGCGGCGTCCGCCCGGCGGCGTGCCTCGGCGAGCAGCGCCTCCCAGTCGGCACGCGGCAGGCCGCCCGCCTCGAAGTCGGTGCGCGCCCATTCGCGGCGGTGGTCGAAGAAGCGGATGTTGTCGTCGGCGGCCTCCAGCGGCGCGATCTCGGCGGCGATGAACGCGTCGAGCTCGGCCAGGTAGGCGACGAGGTCGGCGGGCAGGTCGAAGTCCATCAGTCTCGGGTCCGGTCGGTGGCGGGAGCGGCTTCGCGCACGAAGCTCGGGTAGGTCGGCTGGTCGATCGCGACGCGGGCGAGCACGTCGGCCCACAGGTGCGCGGCGAGGCCGGGGGTGTCGAGGTCGATGCGGCCTTCGCGGATCGCGTCGCACAGGGTGCGGCGCAGGGCGGGCAGCTCGGCGCGGCGCTGGGCCGCGTCGGTGCCCGCGGCCGCGTCGGCGCCCGGAGCGCCCGAGGCCGCGGAGGACGAGGCCGCGGCACCGACGCCGATGGCGCCGATGCCGGGGTCCGCGCCCAGCAGCCCACGCAGCCGCGCGAGCTCGGCCGCATCGGCCGCCGGCGCATCGCGCACTTCGCGGCGCGCGGTGTCGAGCACCGTCAGGACCACCCGCGCCTGGAATGCGGCGCGGCCGGTCAGGGCCGGCAGCAGCTCGGCACGGATCGACTCGATCGCGGCCTCGATCAGTTCGGCCGCACCGGGCGTGGCTTCCATCGTCTCCTCCCGCGCGTGCCGCTCAGCGCACCGGCGCGAGCAGCCGCAGCAGATCCAGCTCGGTCTCGGAGGCGCGCCGGCCGACGGCCGTGCGCTCGACCGAGCGGTCCCGGCCCGCCCGCCAGGCCTCGGCCATGTCGAGGCACATCACGCCCCAACGGAAGGTGCCGAGCACCTCCCAGTATCGTACCCGGGCCGCGTCGGCCTGCCCGCCGGCGGCGCGGTACGCGTCGAGCAGCGCGTCGAGCGGGCCGAAGCCGCCCGCGACCGCGTCGAGCGCGCCGAAGCGCCAGCTCGCGACGCAGAACCAGCCGAGGTCGGCCATCGGATCGCCGACGCAGGCCAGCTCCCAGTCGAGCACCGCGGCGAGCCCCCGTGCGTCGAACAGCAGGTTGCCAGTGCGGAAGTCGCCGTGCAGCGGCACCGGACGCGGCACCGGGTCGGGCAGGTGCGCGTGCAGCCAGCGCAGCGCCAGCTCGAACACCGGCCGCGCGCCACCGTGCCTGCGCCAGCGACGCTCCCAGAGCGCCAGCTCGGCCGCCGCCGACGACACGCGCAGTGCCGGCAGCGCGCCCACCGGCGCGGCGTGCAGCGCGGCCAGCGCACGGCCACAGTCGTCGAGGGCCCGGCGGCGCGCCTCGGCGAAGGCCGCGTCGTGCAGCAGGCGCTTCGGGCGCGTCTCGCCGGCCACCCGTGCCATGACGAAGCCGCGGCCGAGCCCGTCGGCGGGCTCGAGCACGGCCGATACCCGAGGCACCAGGACGCCCGCCGCTCGGACCGCGCCCAGCACCGCGGCCTCCTGCTCGGGGCCGATCGACGCATCGTCGGGATCGCCGGGCGCGCGGATGCCGCCGCCGTCGCCGGCCTTGCGCCGCAGGATCAGCGGGACGGTGCCCGACGGCGTGCGCGCGTCGAACGACCAGGTCTCGTTGTTGGCGCCGCCCGACAGGCGCTCGACGCCCGCGAGCGCCACCGCATCGGGCTCCGCGCGGCGCACGAGCGCGAGCAGTCGGGTCTCGTCCATCGCCTCACTGTAGCGGGGGCGGTGCGGATCGCGTGCGCCGGGAGGCGTTGCGCGAAACGCGGCCGGGGTGCGGGTGCGGGTGGGGGCGGATCCGGGGAGGGAGATCCGGGAAAGGAGATGCGGGCAGGGAGCCCGGACGCCGGGCGGTCTCGGACCGCCCGGGCCATCGCGCCGGTGGCCGGACCCTCGAGCGAGGCTCCGGCCAGCCGACGCCGCGCGTCAGCGACGCGCGTCGAAGTACGCCCGCATGTCGAGCAGGCAGACCGGCGGCGCGAGCGTGCCGTGGTAGGCGCCCAGCACCTGGATCTGCGTCAGACCCTGCGCGGCCGCGGTGGCCTGCACTTCCGGATCGACGTCGCGCGACGTGACGTTGGGCAGCGTGCCCCACTTGTCGATCGCCAGCTTCTGCGCGGTCGCGTACAGGACGGTCGGGTCACCGCTGCCGGCGCAGAAGCGCGTCTGCGACGACGGGTTCCAGCCCGAGTTGACCAGGTCGTTGCGCTGCGCAGCGCGGATCACGGCGCTGGTGCCCGCCTGCAGCGCCGGCACGAAGGTCGGCTGGAACATCAGGTCGTTGTAGGTGGTCGCCGGCAGCTTGCCGCTGGTCACCAGGGTCGTGTAGGTCTCCGTCGCCGAGGGCAGCAGGTCCTCGATGTAGCTCGCGTACGGCGCCTTGAAGATCTCGGACGGCGTCGTGTAGACGTCGCCGTAGACCTTCTGCCAGGCGGTGATCAGGTACGGGATGAAGAACTGCCCGCCCGCGATCTCGGCCCCGCTGCGCATCGCGACGCCCAGCGCGCCGGGTGCGGCGCCGTGACCGGCCGCGGCGATGGCGATCTCGGCCTTGATCGCCGCCGAGCTCTCGATGGCCCGCTGCGTCGCCAGCGACGAGTGGCCGCCCTGGGAGTAGCCGTAGAGCATCACCTTGCCCGACAGCGGGATCGAGCCCAGCGCCGCGTAGGCGCGCGCCGCGCGGATCGAGTCGATGACCGCGGTGGCCTCGGAGTCGGCGTGCAGGTACGGGTGGAACGGGTAGTTCGACTTGGCGAAGCCGAGGTAGTCGGTGGCGACGACGATGTAGCCGGCGGTGGCGAAGAACTTGGCCATGCCCTGCATCTCGCCGTCGGTCAGGCTGGCCATGGTCCGGGGCTTGCTGACCTCGGTGCCGCGCGAGTACGCGATGATCGGGAACGGGCCCTTGCAGGCCGCGTCGGTGCCCGACGGGACGAGCATGCCGGCCGAGGCGTTCGAGAACTGGCCGGCCTTGGCGCCCGGCGTCGAGTAGTTGAGCGCGACGACGGTCACGTCGCAGGCGCCGCCCAGAGCAGCCTTGGGAAGCGTGCCGACGGTGCTCGCGGGCTCGATCAGCGCGCCGGTGGTCGGGTTGGGGCTGTCGCTGCCGCAGGCGGCGAGCAGGGCGACGACGAGCGCGGTGAGCGCAGGGCGTACGAATCTCATGGCAGAAGTCTCCTCGTGTCGTTGGATCCGGGGAGCGTCCGCGACACGCGGTCCCGAGCCAAGAGCGGGACCCGCGTCGTGCATTGGCCCGACCGGTAGGGGAGTATGCCCCAAGCACCCGATCGGAGAGAACCTGTCCGTGACGATCCGCTCGGCTGGAAGTCGGCCCGAGGGCGGTTCGGGACGCCGTCGGGGCGGGCCGCGCCCGGATGGGGCCGCACGGGCCGGCCGCACCGATGGACTAAGCCCGTTAGGCGAGGGCGACCCGACGGCGCTCGGGAACGGCTAGGCTCTCGACCTGAACGACGCCTCCGCCCTGCCCCGCCCGCCATGCCGCGCTCAGCCCTGCCCGACCTCCCCTTGCCGCCTCATCGGGCGATCCGTGCGATCCGGCACCGCATCGCGCTCGCCGGCGCCGTCGCGCTGCTCGCTGCCGCATGCGCCACCCCTTCCCGGCCCGCCTCGGCGCCCGTCTCCCCGCCCGTCTCCGTCCCCACCCCCGTCCCCCCCTCCGTCCACGAGCCCGCACGCACGACGCGCGCCGTCGGCGACACCGGCGAGCGTCCGCCCGTCTGGCCGGTGCGCCGCTATGTCGCGAACATCGACGTCACCGCGGGCTTCCGGATCTCGCCCGACGGTCGCCGCACCGCGAGCAGCGAGACGGTCGGGCTCGGCGCCGGGACGGTGATCCGCGACGCGGCGAACGGCTCGGTGCTGTCGCGCCTGCCGATCGCGGGCGGAGCGACGTGGCTCGGCGACGGCCGCCACCTCGTTCAGGCGTTCGACCCGCTGGGCGACGAGAACCTGCGGGTGCGTGTGTACGACTCGGGCACGCCTGACGGCGCGCCGTGGGTCGCGACGCCGTGGCCGGGCGCGCGCTCGGTGGTCGTGGGTCGCGGCACGACGGACACCACGTTCCGCTTCGTCAGCAACCGCCGGGACCGCAAGGTGTTCGACCTGTACGAGGCCGACGCCGCGACCCGGCGCCTGCACCTGCTGCGGCAGGCCGACACGCGTACCCGCGCGTGGCTGATCGACGTTCGCGGCGAGATCGTCGGGCAGGCGCGCCGCGTCGGCGATCCGGACGCCGAGGGCAGCGAGGTGGCCTTCGAGCTGGAGCAGCCGGATGGCACGCGGCGCACGCTGCGCACGGTCGGCCCGTTCGACACCTGGGCGCTCCACCGGATCGACCTCGGCCTGCGGCGCGCCTGGGTCAGCACGAACGTCGACCGGGACCGCATCGAGCTGGCGGAGCTCGACCTCGACACCGGGACCGAGCGCGTGCTGGGCGCGCATCCGGTCGTGGACATCGACGGGCCGGTGTTCATCGACCGGTACGGCCCCCCGATCGGCTGGACGTCGATGGACGGGCTGCCCCGGCTGCATGCCATCGACGCGGACGCAGCGAGCCCGCTGGCCCGGCTCGGCGACCGCGCCTGGCGCGACGGCCTGCTCGACGACGCCCCCGTGATCGTCATGCCGCAGGGCCGGTCCGAGGACGGCCGCCGATGGATCGTGACCGCGATCGGACGGCTCGATCGCGCCGAGCTGCTGTGGGACCGCGAGACCGACACGCTGCGACGGCTGGACCGACGCGACACCGACGCCGCCTTCCGTGCGTCGCTGTCGCCGTGGGAGCCTGTGTCGTTCGACGCGTCGGACGGCCGCAGGCTGCACGGCCTGCTGCTCAGGCCGCGCGGACACGTCGGACCGGTGCCGACGATCGTCGACATCCACGGCGGGCCGTGGTCGCGTGACCGCTGGGGCCCGGCGACGCCGGGCCTCTTGCAGATGCTCGCCAACCGCGGCTACGCGGTGCTGCAGGTGAACTTCCGCGGCTCGCACGGCTACGGCCGCGAGCACCTCTGGGCCGGTGCGCGGACCTACGGCGACCGGCTGCAGCGGGACATCGCCGACGCGGTGCAGTGGGCGATCGACGCCGGCATCGCGGACCGCGAGCGGCTGGCCGTGCTCGGCGCGAGCTTCGGCGGCTACTCGGCGATGATGCAGCTGATCACCCAGCCTCACCCCTACCGGTGCGGCGTGTCCATCGTCGGCGTCGCCGACTGGCCGAGGACGATCGCCGCGTGGCCGCCGTACTGGACCAACCGCAGCTGGGCGACGCGCTTCTACGGCCGCCTCGACGATCCCGCGGAGCGCGCCGAGATGCTGCGCCAGTCACCGGTCTCGGCGCTCGACCGGATCGCCGCACCGCTGCTGGTGGTGCACGGCGAGCGCGACGTGCGCGTGCTGCAGCAGGATTCGGTCGACGTCGTGCGTTCGCTTCGCGCGCGCGGCCATCCGGTCCGGTACCTGTCGTTTCCCGATGCCGGCCATGCGATCGTCGGGTGGCGCAACCGTCTCACCCTGGGCCGCGAACTGGAGGATCACTTCGCACGCTGCCTGGGTGGAGCGCGTGCGGGCTTCGACCTCTACGAGTGGGTGCCTTCGCGGGTCCGGCGCGACCCGGAATGAAGGCGCCCGCGGCCGGGTCGACCGGGCCGCCCGATCGCGCTCAGCCCGCAGGCCCGAGATCGCGGCGCAGCGTCGGCAGCCCGACACCGGCCGCATCGAAGCCGCCGTCGACCGCGATCACCTGCCCGTTCACGTAGCTCGCGGCATCGCTGCACAGGAAGCCGACGACCTCGGCCATCTCGGGCATGCCGCCGTAGCGGGCCAGCGGGATCGCATCGTGGTAGTCGGCGCGGATCGCGGGGGTGTGCACGAGCCGCGCCATCTCGGTGTCGACCGGACCGGGCGCGATCGCGTTCACGCGCACGCCGAAATGCGAGAGCTCGACCGCCTGCTGCTTGGTGAGGTGGATCACCGCCGCCTTGCTGGTGCCGTAGGCCACGCGCATCGTGCTCGCACGCAGGCCCGAGATGGACGCGACGTTGACGATCGCGCCGCGCCCCCGTGCCTGCATCCGGGCACCGAAGACCTGGGTGCACAGGAAGACGCCGTCCAGGTTGGTCGCCATCACCTCGCGCCACTGGGCGAAGCTCGTCTTTTGGATGTGCTCGAACACCGCGACGCCGGCGTTGTTGACCAGCGCATCGACCCGGCCGAAGCGGGCGTCGACCTCGCGGGCCGCGGCCTCCACCTCGGCCTCGTCGGAGACGTCGCAGTGCACGGCGATCGCGTCGCCGCCGCTCGCGAGCCCGTCGACCGCGGCCCCGAGCGTCGCCGCGTCGCGGTCGAGCAGCGCGACGCGGTGGCCGTGCTCGAGGAACCAGCGTGCGACGGCCAGGCCGATGCCGCGGGCCGCGCCGGTGACGACGGCGACGCGACGCCCGTCCGCGCCCCCGCCCTCAGCCTGCGCGCCGGGAGCCGCGCTCACACCAGGACCCGCTCGATGCCGCCGTCGTTGGCGCGTTTCACGTAGTCGGGCATCCATTCCTTGCCGAGCACGTGCTTGGCGATCTCGACGACGATGTAGTCGGCC
>JAIYAG010000525.1 GCA_027489195.1 Burkholderiales bacterium
GGTGCGCCCGCAGCCCGGGCAGGCCGCCACCAGTGGCACGAAAGCCCGGAAGCCCATGGTCTGCAAGAGTTCCTGCGCAGTCTTGACCTCGATAGTGCGGTCCCCGCCAGGCTCCGGCGTCAGCGAAAAGCGGATGGTGTCGCCGATGCCTTCCTGCAGCAGCACACCCAGCGCCGCCGATGAGGCGACGATGCCCTTGGAGCCCATCCCGGCCTCGGTCAGGCCCAGATGGATGGCGTAGTCCGAGCGGCGGGCAAGCTCGCGGTAGACCGAGATCAGGTCCTGCACGCCCGACACCTTGGCCGAGAGCACGATGCGGTTCCTGGCCAGCCCGATCTCCTCGGCCGGCGCCTCACCCGGCGCGGCCGGCGTGGCCGCATCGACGCCGTCCATCGCGCGCATCTCGGCGCCATATCGGCCGAGCAGCGCATCGAAGTCGGCATCGCGCACCCAGGCCACGCGCGCGCCCTCGACGAGGCGACCCTGGAGCCAATCCCAGGCGGCCTCGCCCGCGGCGGCGCTCACCACCGCGCAGGGCGCCTGCTCGAGGCGGCCGATCGCAACGCGGCGACGCGTGGCGCCGGCGAAGTCGACCGACTCGAAGTCGAGCGTCATGGCGTGCAGCGCGTCGATCGACCACTCGCCGAGGCCGGGCCAGGGCGGCCTGTCGCCGACTCCGGTGACGGCCGGCCCGCCCTGGCGCGAGGACGCGATCATCGGTGGCAGCGGCGCGTTCAACGGATGCTCTCGAAGACCTGCAGCATCGGCCAGTACAGCGCGAGCACCACGCAGCCCACCACCGCGGCGACACCCAGGAGCAGCACCGGGCCCCAGGCCGTGGTGGCCCGGTCCAGCAGCTTCGCGAGCCGAGCCTCGTCGGCCGTCGCCAGGCGCTCGAAGCAGGCGGGCAACCCACCGGTGCGCTCGGCCGCGACGATCAGCTGCAGCGCGACCGGCCCGGCGAGGCCCGCATCGGCCATCGCGAGGGACGGCGCGGCACCTTCCTGAACCCGCGCGGCCGCACGCTCGAGACGGGCGGCGGTCGGTGCGGGCGAGGTGCGCCGCGCGACCTCGAGCGCCGTGCTCATCGTCGCGCCGCCGCCCAGCAGGGCGGCCGCGACGCGCATCGCCTGTGCCCGACCGGCGAGCGTCACCACGTCGCGCGCCACGGGCAGCCGGGAGATCGCCGCGAGGACGGCCGCACGGATCGCAGGCGACGAGCCCGCCACCAGCGCCGCGATCAGCGCGAGCACGACGCCCAGCGCGATCACGGCGAGGTGGTCGCCGGTCCAGCGGCCGATGTCGAAGACCAGCCGCGACGCGGCGGGCAGATCGGTCCGCAGGTCGTCGAGTGCGGCCGCGAACTTCGGCACGACGAAACCGAGCAGGAAGCCCAGCACGCCCAGGGAGACGGCGCCGAGCACCACCGGGTACACCGAGGCCGAGATCAGCCGCCCCCGCATCTCGAGCAACCCGCGCTCGAAGCGCACGAAGCGCTCGAGCGAGGCGGGCAGCTGTCCGGCGCGCTCGCCGCTGCGCACCAGCGCGATGAGGAACGGTGACCATCCGAGCCCGGACGACTCGAAGGCCTGCGACGGCGACAGACCCGCGTCGAGCCCAAGCAGCAGCGCGCGGGCGACCGAAGCCCCCCCGGACCCTTCGTCCGACGAGAGCGCACGGAGCGCCTCGGAGAGCGTCAGGCCGCCGGCGAGCACCTGCTCCAGGGCCTCGCAGAACGCGAGCCGGTCGCCACGGCCGATCGACGCCTGGCGCCCGAACGCGACGCCCGCCGACTTGCAGGCGATCTCGCGTTCGCCGGGGCGCAGCGTGGCGCGCGCCGCCGCCTTCGAGGCCGCCTCGACGCTTCGTCGCGCCAGCGTGCCTCGCTCATCGACCAGGACCAGTTCGAAACGCATGGCGGGTCAGCGGTTGCCGAGGTCGCCGTCGGGCCCGCTGCCGCCGGGCTTCCCGTCGCGCCCGAGCGAGACGATGTCGAAGTCGCCCCGCTCGCCGGGGAATCGGTAGAGGTAGGCCTGGCCCCATGGGTCCTTGGGCACCGCCTTCTTCAGGTACGGCCCGGCCCACCGCGCATCGTCGGCCGGAGACTTCTGCAGCGCACCGAGCCCTTCCTCCGTGCTCGGGTAGCGGCCGACGTCGAGGCGGAAGTTCTCGATCGCCGTCTCGAGCGCGGCGATCTGGGCCCGAGCCACCTTCTCCTCGGACTTGGACACGTTGCCGAGCAACCGGGGCGCGACGAGGCTGGCGAGCAGGCCGAGGATCAGCAGCACCACCAGCAGCTCGAGCAGCGTGAAGCCGCTCGCGGTCCCGATGCGGCGGCTCGCGATTCGGCGGCTTCGGAGGGCTGGGGGGGCGGCAGGAGACTTCATCGTACGGACTTGACGGCGGCGGGCTCGGAGCTGAACTGTTGGCCTTGCATGTTGCACAGCAGTGAATGCGTCACCGACTCGCCTCACCGCTTGAGACACTCGACCCTGTCGATGCGGCCTTCGCTGATCGATTCGGCGTGTTCCGGCATGACCGAGGACGCCGATCGGGCTCGTCGTTGGTCCGATCAGACCACCGTCCCGATGGGTCGATCGGCGCGATGCACGACGAGCCATCGTCCTGTCACGCGGGGCACCTAAGTTCCGTTCACCTGACTGCTTTCCACTGCCTGCCGGTCCCCGCCGGCCCGGCCTGCCTGCTGCCGCCATGTCGCGTCGTACACACGCATCTCTCGCCATCCTGCTGGCGCTCTCGGCCTGCTCTGCCGGCACCGACCGCCCTCGCGACTCGGGGCAGGTGGTGGCGCGCGTCGGCGATGTCGAGCTCACCACATCGCAGCTGCAGCAGACGCTGGCGGCGAATGGCGTCAAGCCCGACGATGCCGCGGCGCGGCGGCTGGCGCTCGAGGCCCTGGTCGACCGGACGCTGCTCGTCTCGAGCGCCCGCAAGGA
>JAIYAG010000390.1 GCA_027489195.1 Burkholderiales bacterium
GATCCTCAACGGCGGCGTCGCCGCGTGGCGCGCGGCCGGCCGGCCGCTGCCGACCGATGGGGTCCAGGTGCGAGCGTCGAGCTACGTCGCCCAGATCGACACGCGACTGATCGCCACCCGCGACGACGTCGTGGCGGCCCAGTCGGCGCACAAGGCCAAGCTGATCGACGCTCGTCCGAAGGCCTTCTTCGAGGGCGAGACCCGCCACGTCGCCGCCAAGGCCCCGGGCACGATCGCCGGGGCGAGCAACCTCGACTCGGCCGTGTGGTTCAACAAGGGCAGCGGCTCGCTCCTCGCCGCCGCCGACGTCAAGCGCCTGGCGCAGGCCAACGGCATCGAGCCCGGCTCGGGCACCGATGCGGTCTCGTTCTGCAACACCGGCCACTGGGCGGCGACGAACTGGTTCGTGATGTCCGAGATGCTCGGCGAGAAGGACGTGAAGCTGTACCCGGAGTCGATGGTCGAGTGGTCGCGCGCCGGGCTGCCGATGGCCAACGTGCCGAACCGCATGCGCCAGCTGCTGATCGACCTGAAGCTCTCGGGAAGCTGAGGCGCCGATGAGCAGCGTCGCGCAGCCGCGCCCGGCCACCGGAGCGGTGCCCCGGTTCGCGCCGTGGCTGGTGGTGCCCGCCGTCTGGCTCGCCGTCACCTGGGTGGCGGGCGTGCGCCAGGGCCTGCTCGTGCTGGTGGGGCTGGGCTTCGGCGCGGTGCTCGCCGCCACCGCGTTCGGGTTCACCACGGGATGGCGGGTCTGGCTGCGGCAACGCGACCCGACCGGGCTGCTCGCGCAGTTCCTGGCGATCGGCCTCGCGATGCTCGCCACCGTGCCCCTCCTCGCCTCGCACCCGGAGCTGTCGGGCGCCGTGGCGCCGCTCTCGTGGAGCCTGGTGCTCGGCGCCTTCGTGTTCGGCGCCGCGATGCAGGTGGCCGACGGATGCGGCTCGGGCACGCTGTACAAGGCCGGCCTCGGCCATCCGGCGAGCATCGCCGCGTTCCCGGGCCTCGTGATCGGCAGCTTCCTCGGCGCCGCCCACCAGGACTGGTGGCTGTCCTGGGGCAGCCTGCCGGGCGTGTCGCTGATCGATGCGTTCGGAGCCAGCGGCACGATCGCGGTCCAGAGCGTGGCGCTCGCCCTGATCGGCGCGCTCGCGTGGCGCGCGCGTCGGGTGACCGGCACCCGCTGGCGCGGTCGCGGCGTGTGGATCGGCGCGATCCTGCTCGCCGTGCTCGAGGTGGCCAACCTGGTGATCGCCGGCCAGCCCTGGGGCATCGTCTACGGGCCGGGGCTGTGGGGCGCGAAGCTGGTCACCTGGCTCGGCGCGGACCTGTCCGGCAATGCCTTCTGGGGCACCGAGGCGCGGATGGCCCAGATCGCGGCGCCCGTGCTCGACGACGTCACCACCATCACCGACCTCGGGCTGCTCGCCGGCGCGCTGCTGGTGGCGGCACGCCGCGGCACCGCCTGCCCGGACATCGGCGCGGTGACCGGGCGCCAGTGGACCGCGGCGATCGTCGCCGGGCTGGTGCTCGGCTACAGCTCGCGCCTCGCGTTCGGCTGCAACGTCGGCGCGTACTTCTCGGGCATCTCGTCGGGCAGCCTGCACGGATGGGTCTGGTTCGCGGCCGCCTTCGCGGGCTCGGCGCTCGGCATCCGGCTGCGCGAGCGCCTGGGCATGAAGGGATGACGCGATGAGACGCATCGGACTGGCGATCGGCTTCTGGGCCGCGCTCGCGGGCTTCCTGGCCCTGGACGCGCTGCGCTCGGCCCCGCGTGACCGATTCGCCGAGCCGTCGCCGCTCGCGCTCGGCAGCGAGCGCGCCTCGGGCGCCGGCCACTGCTCGGGGAAGTAGCGACCCGACCGGGTTCAGGTCCGCGACCCGGCAAGCATGCCGGGCCCCGCCTCACGCTCCGCGCAGGCGCTCCAGCCCCGACAGCACGCGCGCCGGATCGTCGGCCGCGAGCAGACGCGCCACGCGCGTGCGCAGCCGCCCGGCGTCGCAGCGCAGGATCTCGCGCTTGACGCGCAGCAGGCTCGCGGGATGCATCGAGAACACCCGCAGCCCCATGCCGATCAGCAGCCGTGTGGCCTCGAGGTCGCCGGCCATCTCGCCGCAGACCGACACCGGCTTGCCCGCGCGTTCGCCGGCACGGATGGTCTGCGAGACCAGCTGCAGCACCGCCGGATGGAATGGGTCGTACAGCGAGGAGACCGCATGGTCGGCGCGATCGATCGCGAGGGTGTACTGCACCAGGTCGTTGGTGCCGATCGACAGGAAGTCGAGCCGGCGCGCGAAGAACGGTGCGGTCAGCGCCGCGGCCGGCACCTCGATCATGCCGCCCACCGGCACCGGAGGCATCTGCCGGCGCAGGCGGTCGGAGAGCTGTGTGCGCGCCTGCGCGATCAGCCGCAGCGTCTGGTCGACCTCGTGGCCGTGCGCGAGCATCGGGATCAGCAGCCGCACCGGGCCGTGCTCGGCGGCCCGCAGGATCGCGCGCAGCTGCTCGAGGAAGACGTCGGGCTCGGCGAGGCTGTAGCGGATCGCGCGCTGGCCGAGCGCCGGATTGGGCGAGGCGGCCGGATCGTGGCCGTCGTCGTCGCCGTCGAGCGCCTTGTCGGCACCGATGTCGATGGTGCGGATGGTGACCGGGCCGCCGGCCATGCCGAGCACCGCCTCGCGGTAGGCCTCGTACTGCTCGTCCTCGCCGGGCAGCTCGCGCCGGTTCATGAACAGGAACTCGGTCCGGAACAGGCCCACGCCCGAGGCGCCCGCCTCGCGCGACTGCGCGGCCTCGGCGGGCAGCTCGATGTTGGCGAGCAGCTCGATGGGCACGCCGTCGAGGGTGGCCGAGGGCACGTGCACCAGCCGCTCGAGCTGCTTCCTCTCGAGCAGGCCCAGCGCCATCCGGTGGCGGTACTCCTCGAGCACCGCGGCATCCGGGGCGACGACCAGCACGCCGGTGTCGCCGTCGATCACCAGCCAGTCGTCGTCGCGGACCATCTGGCTGGCGCGGTCCAGGCCGACGACCGCGGGCACGTTCATGCTGCGCGCGAGGATCGCGGTGTGCGAGGCGGTGCCGCCGAGGTCGATCGCGAAGCCGCCGGCGTGCTTCAGCTGCAGCATGTCGGCCGGCGAGATGTCGTGCGCCACGAAGATCAGCGGCACGTCGCCCGGCAGCGCCCGCACGCGCAGCGCGCGGCCCGAGCCGGACAGCACCCGCAGCACGCGATCGGCGACCTGGGTCACGTCGCGCCCGCGCTCGCGCAGGTAGGGGTCGTCGAACTGCTCGAACTGGGCGGCCAGGTGCTCGGCCTGCGAGGCGAAGGCCCACTCGGCGTTCTGCCCGTGCGACTCGATCGCGACCGTTGCCTGCGGCGCGAGCGACGGATCGTCGAGGATCATCGCGTGGACCTGCAGCAGCGCCTGCGCCTCGACCGGCGCATCGGCCGGCAGGTGCGTGCCCAGCGTCTCGAGCTCGTTGCGCACGGTGGCGACGGCGCGGGCGAGCCGAGCGGCTTCACCGGCGCGCTGCGCGAACTCCACCCGGTAGCGCGGCACGTCGATCAGCCGCGTCTCCAGCACCACCGCACGGCCGACGACGACGCCGCCGCCGATGCCGGTCCCGTGCAGCGTGAGCATGGCCCCGTGCCGCCTCAGCGACCCGGCGGGTCCGAGGGCTCGGGCGGGCACGCGCCTTCGCCGAACCCGGACCCCACCAGCTCCGCGAGCGCCGCCAGCGCCGCGTCCTCGTCGGGGCCGTCGGCCTCGACCGTCAGCGTCGCGCCGCGCGCGGCCGCCAGCATCATCACGCCCATGATGCTCTTGCCGTTCACGCGCCGCGTGCCCTTGGACAGCCACACGTCGGACTTGAAGCGCGTCGCGGTCTGGGTGAGGGCTGCCGAGGGCCGCGCGTGCAGCCCGAGCTTGTTCACGATCGTCACCTGGATCTGCTTCACGCCTCGTCTCCGTCGGCCCGCGCCTCGATGGGCAGGATGGTCTCGCGCACGCCTTCCAGCAGCTTGGCGGCCACCTCGTCCGGCGGCCCGCGCCGATGGGTCAGCGCCTTGACCAGCAGCGGCAGGTTCACCCCGGCGATCACGACGATGCGGTTGGGCTCGGCGAGCCGCGCGGCGATGCGCGCCGGCGTCGCGCCGAACAGGTCGGTCAGCACGATCACGCCCGAGCCGTCGTTGATCCGGGCGAGCAGCTCGCGCGCCGCCTTGAGCGCGAGCTCGGGATCCTCGTCGGGGATGACGTCGAGCGCGGCGAGCTGCGGCGGCATGCGGCCGAAGATGTGCCGCGTGCAGTGGATCAGCGCGGTGCCGAGCGGCTCGTGCGAGACGACGAGGATGCCGATCATCGCGGCCGTGCGACCTCGCGCTCGAGGCACTCGACGTACAGCGCCGCCACGTCGAAGCCGGTCTGCTCGGCGATCTCGCGGAAGCAGGTCGGGCTGGTGACGTTCACCTCGGTCAGGCAGTCGCCGATGACGTCGAGGCCGACCAGGAACAGGCCGCGCGCGAACAGCCGCGGCGCGAGCGCCTCGGCGATCCGGCGGTCGCCCGCCGTCAGCGGCTGGGCGCGCCCGGTGCCGCCGGCCGCCAGGTTGCCGCGCGACTCGCCGAGCTTGGGGATCCGGGCGAGCGCGAACGGCACCACCTGCCCGCCGATCAGCAGCACGCGCTTGTCGCCGTCGGCGATCTGCGGCAGGTAGCGCTGCGCCATCACGCTGCGCGCGCCGAACTGGTTCATCGTCTCGACGATCACCGACAGGTTCGAGTCGCCGGTGCGCGCGCGGAAGATCGACGCGCCGCCCATGCCGTCGAGCAGCTTGAAGACCGCCTCGCCGTGGCGCTGCACGAAGGCGCGCAGCCGCGCCGGGTCGCGCGTGACCATCGTGTCCGCGGTGAACTCGGGGAACTCCGCGATCGCGTACTTCTCGCTGTGGTCGCGGATGGCGCGCGGGTCGTTGAAGACGCGCGCCCCCTCGCGCACCGCATGCTCGAGCAGGTAGGTGCTGTAGATGTACTCGAGGTCGAAGGGCGGATCCTTGCGCATCAGCACCGCGTCGAACGCGGAGACGCGCTCGGCACGCGGCTCGCCGCGCTGCCACCAGCCGTGCGCGTCATGGCCGGCCTCGCCGAGCTGCGGACCCGACAGCGCCAGGTCCGACGCGTCGGCCCACGCGTGGCCGTCCTCCAGCCAGAGCTGGCCCTGCTCGCAGAAGGCGAGCGAATGGCCGCGCGCCGCGGCCGCGACCATGATCGCGTAGGTCGAGTCCTTGTACGTCTTGAAGGACTCGATCGGGTCGGCGACGATCAGGATGCGCATCGGGGTCCTCGGCGCGACGGCGCGGGAGAAAGACGCCGCTTCAGCCGAAGCGGGTGGGGTCCGGGTCGGTCCGCTCGAGCTCGAGCGAGGCCGCGAGCAGCGCCAGGCGGGCGACCACGCCGTACGCGTAGAAGCGGTTCGGCGGGCAGTCGGGGGTGCCGCCGGCGTCCGGCATGTTGCAGGGCGCGGCGAAGGGCAGCGGCACGAAGCGCGACCCCGGCGCGTTCAGGTTCTCGTCGCGGCCCCGGTCGCCGTGCACGCGGTAGAAGCCGCCGACGACGTACTTGTCGACCATGTAGACCACCGGCTCGGCGACCCCGTTGTCGACCGTCTCGATCGTCGGCACACCTTCCTGGATGATCACCTCGCTGACCTCCAGGCCCTCCTTGACCACCGCCATCTTGTTGCGCTGCTTGCGGTTGAGGTTCTGCACCTCGGAGGCGTCCTTCACCGACATGATGCC
>JAIYAG010000305.1 GCA_027489195.1 Burkholderiales bacterium
CGATGGTCGTCGCCGCCGACGGCCGCGTGCTCTCGCGCGCCGGCAACGAGTCCGCCACCGGCGAGGATCCGACGGCCCACGCCGAGACGCTCGCGATCCGGCAGGCCGCGGCCGCGCACGGCGGCGCGGCGCTCGCCGGCGGCGCGCTGGTCACCAGCGCCGAGCCCTGCGCGATGTGCGCGGGCGCGGTCTACTGGGCAGGCCTGTCGAAGGTGGTCTACGGGCTGTCGGAGACACGGCTGCGCACGCTGACCGGCGCGCACCCCGAGAACCCGACCCTCGACCTGCCCTGCCGCGAGGTGTTCGCCAGCGGCCAGCGCCGCGTCGACGTGCACGGGCCGCTGCTCGAGGACGAGGCCGCGGCCGTCCACGACGGGTTCTGGTCGGCGCGCTGAGCGCCGGTTCCGCAAACGCCGGCCGACGCTTCGTGCGCGGCGCGGGCGCTGCGACACTCCACCGACACGCTCCGACCCGGGAGGGCACCATGCCCCGTACTCCGATCCGCATCGCCTGCGCGTTCGCCGCGCTCCTCGGCCCGCTCCTCGCCGCCCCGTCCGCGGCCCAGGCGCAGGCACCCGTCGGCAAGATCGAGGGCTCGGCCTTCGTGCACACCGCCGAATCGGCGCGCGCCGCGATCGACAACGCCCTGGTCGGCCTCCCGGCGCGAGTCACCGGCGGCGCGCCCTTCGTGGGCCGGCTGTCGGCAGCGCCACCGGAGGCCCGCGCACGCGTGCCGGTCGTGCTGTTCCTGCACGGCTCGTCGGGCCTCGGTCTGGCCGCGATCGCCGAATGGCAGGCATGGCTCGCGGGGCTCGGCATCGCCAGCCTGGCACCCGACTCGATGGGGCTGCCCGGGCGCCTGAAGTACAGCTCGCCGATCGACCGGCCGACCTACGAGAAGGTCCACGCGCTGCGCGCCTCCGAGATCGCGCTCGGCGCCGCCGCGCTGCGGACCCTGCCCTGGGCGGACCCGGCACGGGTGGTGCTGGCCGGCACCAGCGAGGGCGCGGTCGC
The DNA here is from genome assembly GCA_027489195.1 of Burkholderiales bacterium. GTDB lineage: Bacteria > Pseudomonadota > Gammaproteobacteria > Burkholderiales > Burkholderiaceae_E > UBA4615. Next base: position 1,015 of record JAIYAG010000305.1, read on the forward strand.
GGTCGCGCGCGACACCGGCCCCTGGGCGGGTCGCATGATGTTCGCCTGGTCCTGCGAGGACAACTACTTCGTCGAGCAGCCGCGCACCGCGACCGGTCCCGAGCCGGTGCTCAACGTCATCAGTTCCACCGACCCGTTCTTCTCGCCCTCGAACGCCTGGCTCGGCAATCCCCAGGCCCTGGGCCACTGCGGCACGGCGCTGCGCGGACACAAGGCCGCCACGATCGTGCTCGTGCCCGGTGCGCCGCACACGCTGCTGAACCTGCCGCAGGTGCGGGCCGCCACGCGCGGCTGGCTCGAGGACCTGCTCAGGCCCTGACGCCGGCCCGCATCGGCACGGCCCGGAATGCGAACGGCCCGCTCGCGCGGGCCGTTCTCTGTCTGTCCGGACAACACACGCGCGCCGCAGCGCGCGTCGGCCGATCAGAAGTGGAATTCGGCGACCAGGACCGGCACCGAGTTCTTGGAACCCGTCGAGCCCGACTTGTTGCCGAACTTGTTCTTCCAGTACTCGTAGCCGACGCCGGCGAAGAACGTGCCCTTGTTCAGGCCCGCCAGCGTGCCGAGGTCCCACTGGACCGAGGTGCGCAGCAGCGTCTCGGTCTCGGTCTCGACGCCGAAGCCGTCCTTGCCCTTCGCACCGGTGATCGCCATGAAGCCGGTGAACTTCGCCGGGGTGCCGAGGTTGAAGAACATGCCCCACAGCGCGCCGAACTGGTAGGTCGTGTCGAACTGGACCTTCTTGCCGACGATGCCGTTGTTGTTGGTCTCGTTGTACGCCAGCAGGCTGAGGTCCAGGAAACCCATCGGGATGTTGAGGTTCACGGTCGGGCCGATCAGCAGCTTCAGGGGCTTCGGCGCGAAGGCCGTGTCCTTGGTGCCGGCATCGAAGCCGAAGGTCAGCGAGAAGTCGCGGACCGGACCCAGGTCGTACTTCATGCCCAGGGTCTTGGACGACGAGACCGAGCTGCGGTACGCGACGTAGAGCTCCTGCGCCTGGCTGGTGCTGTTGCGGTTCGCCGGGTCGTTCTCGAGCGAGCGCAGGATGTCCAGGGAGAAGAAGTTCGTGCCGTACTTGTACCCGCTGAAGTGGGCCAGCGTGAAGATGTTCTTCGGCACGTCGGCGGCGATCGCCGGCTCGGCGTAGCCGCTGCTGTACCGGTAGCCGATCCAGGTGTCGCTGAAGTCGGCGGCGAAGGTGCTGCCGGTCGCGGCGATCAGGCCGGCTGCGACCAGGGAGGCGAGTTTCATTGGGGTTCTCCGGAAAGAGTGAACTTCGAACAGGAAAGGACGGGCACGTGTCGTCCCGCGCCGCAGCGGTGCATCGGCCCGATCGCGGTGCGGACGGCAGATTAAGGCAAGATGCGTTCCAAGCGGGACCATTCGGAGCAGTCCGGTGGAAGCCCCTTAGAATCCGGAACCACACGACGCACCGGATCACTCATGGGACACCGCCTCACGCAGATCGCCACCCGCACCGGCGACGACGGCACCACCGGCCTCGGCG
>JAIYAG010000514.1 GCA_027489195.1 Burkholderiales bacterium
AGACGAAGAGCGGCATCTTCATCAGCGTCATCCCCGGCGCCCGCATGTTCAGGATCGTCGTGATGATGTTGATGGAGCCCATGATCGACGAGGCGCCCAGGATGTGCACGGCGAAGATCGCCATGTCCATGCCCACGCCCATCTGGACCGACAGCGGTGCGTACAGCGTCCAGCCCGCGGCGGTGGCACCGCCCGGCACGAAGAACGAGCCCACCAGCAGCAGCGCCGCCGGCGGCATCAGCCAGAAGCTGAAGTTGTTCATCCGTGCGAAGGCCATGTCGCTCGCGCCGATCATCAGCGGAACCTGCCAGTTCGCGAAGCCCACGAACGCCGGCATGATCGCGCCGAAGACCATGATGAGGCCGTGCAGCGTGGTCAGCTGGTTGAAGAACTCCGGCTGCACGTACTGCAGGCCCGGCTGGAAGAGCTCCAGCCGGATGGTGAGCGCCAGCACGCCGCCCGACAGCAGCATGACGAAGGCGAACCACAGGTACAGCGTACCGATGTCCTTGTGGTTGGTGGCGTAGAGCCAGCGGCGCCATCCGGTCGGATGGTCGTGCGCGTGGTCGTCGTGCCCGGCGTGATGGTCCAGAACTGCGCTCATCGACTGCTCCCGATCTCGATCTCTGAATTCCGTGCGTCAGCGGTGGTGCGCGTCATTTGCGCGCCGCCGTGATGTCCTTGGGCTGAACGATGGCGTCCTCGGGCTTGTTGCCCCACGCGTTGCGCGTGTAGGTCGCGACCGCGGCCAGCTCGACATCGGACAGCTGCTTGAAGGAGGCCATCGCCGTGCCCTGCTTGCCGTTGAGCAGCAGCGCGATCTGGTCGTCCTGCTTGCCCAGCACGAGCTTGGAGCCTTCGAGCGCGGGGAACGCGCCGGCGACGCCCTTGCCGGTGGCCTGGTGGCAGGCGACGCAGTTGGCCGCGTAGACCTTGGCGCCGCGGTCGTTCAGGTCGGCGACCTGCCACTCCTTGGTGGGGTCGTCGGCCTTCGCCAGCATCTCCTTCTTCTTGCCGTCGGCCCAGGCCTTGAAGTCCTCCTGGGACTTGACCTCGACCACGATCGGCATGAAGGCGTGGTCCTTGCCGCACAGCTCGGCACAGGCGCCGCGGAAGGTGCCGACCTTCTCGGCACGGAACCAGGTGTCGCGCACGAAGCCGGGAATCGCGTCCTGCTTGACGCCGAAGGCCGGCACCATCCAGGCGTGGATCACGTCGTTGGCGGTGATCACCATCCGGATCTTCTGGCCGACCGGCACCACCAGGGCGTTGTCGACCTCCATCAGGTAGGTCTCGGACTTCGGCTCCTTGCCCTCGATCTGCGCACGCGGCGTCGACAGCGTCGAGAGCATCGAGATGCCCGCGCCCTCGCCCTTGAGGTACTCGTAGCCCCACTTCCACTGGTAGCCGGTGGCCTTGATGGTCAGGTCGGCCTGGGAGGTGTCCTTTTGCTCGACCACCATGCGCGTGGCCGGGATGGCCAGCCCCACGACGATGATGAACGGCACGATCGTCCACGCGATCTCGACGGCGGTGCTCTCGTGGAAGTCGGCGGACTTGGCGCCGCGGGACTTCCGGTGGGCCCAGAGCGAATAGAACATCACCCCGAAGACCGCCACGAAGATCACCAGGCAGACCACCAGCAGGAAGTTGTGGATCCACCACTGGTCTGCCGCGATCCGGGTCACCCCGGGGGTCAGGTTGAGCTGGTTGACCCCGGGGCCGCCGGGCATGTCGTTGACCGCCCAGGAAGCCCCGGCCATCAGCGCCGCTGCCGCGCCCACTGCAGATCGAACCATCCCCGCCCCGCGTTTCGTCTTGTGCCGTCCCATGCTCTCACCAAAGATCAACTTCGAATGCCCTGCAGCGTGCTGCGCAGCTGCCTCGCCAGGTCGCGCCGGTCGGACTCGGGGACGAAGCGCCCCACCTCGATCCGACGGCCGGCCGCGACCAGGCCGATCAATTCACGCCGTGTACCGGAGTACTCGACCCGCGTCCATGCCGGCGCGCACTGCTCCCGCCGCAACCGATCTCCCCTGCAGGTCTCGACCAGCAGGCAATCGCGGCACACCACGATGCGCTCGTAGTCCGCCGCATGTCGGGCGTACAAGACGAACGCGGCGCCGAGCGCAAGCACCTCGATGCAGGCGAACGGCAGCACCAACCACGCACCCCAGGTCGCGAAGAAGATCGCGATCGACAGCGACACGGTGGCCAATGCACCGAATATCGTCGCCAGCTGCCGGGGCGCCAGCGAGCAGTTGCGCTTCAGCAACCACTCCTGCTGCTGCGAGGACGCGACATGGATCCACGGATACTGCATCGGGAAGGACATGCTTCAGGGCGTCCGGCGCAACGCGGAATTATAGGCTTCGGGCGGGAGTGCCAGCAAGCCGAGGCCGGATGCATGGCGGTTCTGACGCATGCCGGACCTGGAAAGTTGCGGGGAAGGTTACGGGGACGAGCGCGGGCCGACGGGCGGTGGCGCGACCTCAGCGCCCGCCGCCGCGCCGCGCCGGCGGCGGGCGGAACTCGACCGGCGACCAGCCCTGCGGGGGGCGCTTCTTCTCGCCGATCCACGCATGGCCGTAGACGAGCTCGAAGCCGGCCGCCATCGGCGCGGTCGGGTCGGGGCCCCGCAGCCGGGCGGCGAGCGCGGCCAGGGCCCGGTCGCGGCGGCCCGGCGTGGCGAGGCCGCGGGGCCGGCCGAGGCGGGCGTCGCCGCCGAGCGCGCGCAGGTCGGCCAGGAGCCGTGCCGGGTCGCTCCAGGTGACGGTCAGCCGCTCGGCGTCCATCACCGGCTCGGCGAAGCCCGCGCCGACCAGCGCGTCGCCGATGTCGTGCAGGTCAGGCAGCGCGGGCATGGCCAGACCCGCCGCGCGCAGCTCGGCGAGGGTGTCGACCCCGAGGGCGCTGAAGGTGAGCAGGCCGCCCGGGCGCAGCACGCGGTACCACTCGGCGATCGCGGCCGGGACGTCGTCGAACCAGTGGAAGGCCAGGTTCGACCAGACGAGATCGACCGAGCCGGTGGCGACCGGCAGGCGGTGGGCGTCGCCGACCAGGTAGCGGGCGAGCGGGCCGCCGCGGGCATCGGCGCCGCGGCCGGACAGGCGCCGGACCAGGCCGGTCGTCCAGCTGCCGCCGACCGGCCGGTCGAGGGCGGCGGCGCGCGCGATGCGGCGCGGCGACAGGTCCACGCCGATCGCCTCGGCCTGCGGCCAGCGGCCCCGCAGCCGACGCGCGCCGTCGCCCAGGCCGCAGCCGACGTCGAGCACCCGGGCCGGCACCAGCTTCACCAGCTCCAGGCGCTCGAGCATCCGGCGCTCGACCTCGCGCAGCAGGAAGTCGCCGGGATCGGGGGAGGCGGCGCGGCGGTCGAACTGGCGACGCACCGACGAACGATCTAGATCGGAAGGCTCGGCCATCGTCGACCCAGTATACGGGCGCTGCGCTAGCCTTCCCGGGATGCACGCGAGCTCGTCCCGCCCCCTCGCCCACCCTGTCGCCCGCGCCCGCCGACGGCTCGGCGGCTGGCTCGACCACCTCGCCCCGCGCGGCTGCGCGCTGTGCGGCACGGCGCTCGCGCCGCGCGCGTTCCCGGCCTTCTGCACCGGCTGCCTGCTCGACCTGCCGGGCGCGCGGCGGGCGCGCTGCGGGCGCTGCGGACAGCCGACCGACGCGCCCGCGCCGGCCTGCACCGCCTGCGCGGCCGAGGCGCCGTCCGCACTCGACGCCACGCTCGCCGCCGCCGACTACGCGCCGCCCCTGGACCGCGTGGTCACCGCGCTCAAGTTCGGCCGCCAGCTCCCGCTGGCCCGGCCGCTCGGCGAGTTGCTCGCGGCGCGCTGGGCAGGCGCGCTGCAGGGCGAGCCGCTCGACTGCCTGGTGCCGGTGCCGCTCGCGCCCGGGCGACTGGCGCAGCGCGGCTTCAACCAGTCGCTCGAGATGGCGCGGGCGATGTCGGCCGCGCTCGCGCACGCGTTCGAGCCGCTTCCGGTGCAGCCGCGCAGGCTGTCGCGCCTGCGCGAGACGCCGCCGCAGGCGGCGCTCGGCCTCGCGGAGCGCCGCACCAACCTGCTCGGCTGCTTCGCCTGCTCCGGCCGCCTGGACGGGCTGCGCATCGGCCTGGTCGACGACGTGATGACCACCGGCAGCACGGTCGGCGAGGCCGCGCGGGTGCTCAAGGCCGCGGGCGCGACGCGGGTGGTGGCGCTGGTGGCGGCCCGGGCCCCCTAGACTGCGGGCCATGCTCCGAGTCGTCCTGGTCCACCCCGAGATCCCGCCGAACACCGGCAACGTCATCCGCCTGTGCGCCAACACCGGCGCGGCGCTGCACCTGGTCGAGCCGCTGGGCTTCGAGCTCGACGACGCGAAGCTGCGGCGCGCCGGGCTCGACTACCACGAGTGGGCGGGGCTGCGCGTGCACGCGAGCTGGGCGGCCCTGCTGGCCGCCGAGTCGCCCGATCCGCAGCGGATGTTCGCGCTGACCACCCACGGCGCGCGCCGGCCGGTCGACGTCGCGTTCCGCGAAGGCGACTGGCTGGTGTTCGGCGCCGAGAGCGCGGGGCTGCCGCCGGCGCTGCGCGAGTCGTTCGCGCCCGAGCAGCGGCTGCGCCTGCCGATGCGGCCGCAGAACCGCAGCCTGAACCTGTCGAACGCGGTGGCGGTGACGGTGTTCGAGGCCTGGCGGCAGCTCGGGTACGCAGGCGCGGGCTGAGACCTCGGACCGGGCCGCCGTTCAGGCCTCGACCGCTCCCGGCCGCGCCCCGAGCCGCGCCGAGATCCGCGCCGCCGCCACCGCCTGGCGCTCGCGCGCCTCGATCACCGACACCGCGACGTCGCGCTGCGCGAGGTAGTTCTGCGCGAGCGTGGCGATCGCCGCGCCGTGCGCGTCGAGGATCGGAAAGCACAGGTCGAGGATGCCGGGCAGCGTGTCGCTGCGGCGCTGCTCGTAGCCCTGGCGACGGATGCGCTCCAGGCCGCGCAGCAGCGCGGCCCGCGACGGCGCCTTCGGATCCCCGTCGCGCATCTCGTCGACCAGCGCGGCGCGCCGCGCCTCGGGCTGGAAGGCGGCGAGCACCCACGGCGACACCCGATCGGCGCGAAACGGGAAGTGCGCCCCCTCGCGCATCCGGAAGCCCATCGCCTCGGGGCTGTCGACCTGGGCGAGCACCAGGATGCGTCGGTCGTGATGGACGACGAGGTGGTTCGACTGCCGGGTGTCGGCTGCGAGCGCGCGCATCTCGGGCAGCGCCGCGGTGAGCAGCCGGTGGACCGGCGCCTGCCGGTGCGCGAGCTCGAAGAGCGCCAGCGTCGTCGCATAGCCGCCGTCCTCGCCGCGCGCGATCCAGCCGCGGCGCTCGAGCACCTCGAGCATCCGGAAGATCTCGCTCGCCGAGCGGCCCAGGCGCTGCGCGATCTGGTTCTGGCTCAGCGGCACCGGCTCGCCGGCGAGCAGCTCGACGATGTCGAGCCCCTTCTCGAGCGCCGGCGCCTCGTAGCGCGGTGCGACCGACGTGACCGATGCGAGCGACCTTGACATCCGGTCATTTTAGGGATGAAACTCGTTTTCAGTAATGAAAAGACGACGGCCCCCAGGGCCGCGCAGGCGACGGCCCCGCGGGGCCGGGAGGAGACGACACAGTGGGCAAGGTCCTGAGTCCGGCGCAGGTCGACGCGTACCGCCGCGACGGCATCCACTTCCCGGTCGATGCGGTCGGCCCCGCTGCGGCGGCGGCGATGCTCGAGCGATTCGAGGCCACCGAGCGCTCGCACGGCGGGCGCATTCCGCCGCGGATCAACCAGAAGCCGCACCTGCTGTATCCGTGGATCGCCGAGCTCGTGCGCCACCCCCGGATCCTCGACGCGGTCGAGGACGTGATCGGCCCGGACGTGCTGTGCTGGAGCGCGCAGTTCTTCTCGAAGAACGCGCACGACCCGTCCTTCGTGTCGTGGCACCAGGACGGCACCTACTGGGGGCTGTCCTCGCCCGACGTCATCACCGCCTGGGTCGCGCTCACGCCCTCGGTGCCCGAGAACGGCTGCATGCAGGTCGTCCCCGGCACGCACACCCGGCAGGTGGCGCACGTCGACACCTTCGCCGAGACCAACCTGCTGTCGCGCGGCCAGGAGATCCAGGTCGAGGTCGATCCGAAGACCGTCGTGCCGGTGATCCTGCAGGCCGGACAGATGTCGCTGCACCACGTGCTCATCGTGCACGGCTCCGAGCCGAACACCGCCGACTACCGACGCATCGGCTTCGCCATCCGCTACATCCCGACCCACGTGCGTCAGCTCCACGGCCCGCGCGAGAGCGCGACGCTGGTGCGCGGCACCGACCGCCACGGCCACTTCGACCTCGAGCCGCCGCCCGAGTCCGAGATGCATCCCGACGCGGTCGCGCGCCACGCGGCGATCGTGGACCGCCAGCTGGCGATCCTGTACGCGGGCGCCGCCAAGCCCGGCAAGCTGGGAGCGGGTGCCGCGCGCTGACCCCGCGCAGCCCGCCCGACCGATCGAGAGCACCAGCCCATCGGGGCGCAGGACGCCCCGCAACGAGGAGGAGACACCATGAGCATCCCGTTCACCGCACGACGCCGCGCCGTCGCCCTGGCCGCCGGCATCGCGGCCGCCGTCACGCTGCCGGCCGCCGCCCAGGCCCAGGAGATCCGCATCCGCTTCGCGCACTCGCTGTCGACCAGCGAGCCGGCGCACCAGGCGGCGGAGTTCTTCGCGAAGAACGTCGCGGCCCGAACCAACGGCCGCGTGGTGATCCAGGTGTTCCCGGGCGAGCAGCTCGGCTCCGGCAAGGAGGTCAACGAGATGATCCGCCAGGGCGCCAACGTGATGAACATCACGGACCCGGGCTACCTGTCGGACTTCGTGCCGGACATCGGCGTACTCAACGGGCCCTACCTGATCAAGGATCCGAAGGACTACGACAAGCTGCTCGCGTCCGACTGGTACAAGGGCGTCGAGAAGCGCCTGGAATCGTCGGGCTTCAAGCTCATCATGGCCAACGGCTTCTTCGGCCAGCGCCACCTGATCGCCGACAAGCCGGTGCGCACGCCCGCCGACATGGCCGGCATGACCGTGCGGGTGCCGCCGAACACGATGTGGATCGAGACCTTCAAGGCGATGGGCGCGCGCCCGACGACCGTCCAGTGGTCCGAGGTCTACAACGCGCTGCAGCAGAACGTCGTGCAGGCCGCCGAGGCCCCGCTGGGTTCGCTCTGGGGCTCGAAGCTGCACGAGACGCGCAAGGTGATCTCCACCACCGGGCACTTCACCGCCTTCGTGATGTGGCCGATGAACGCGAAGTACTTCGCGTCGCTGCCGGCCGACGTGCAGCGGGTGCTGATCGAGGAAGGCAAGAAGGCGGGCGACGAGATGACCCGCATGACCCTCGCGCTGAACGACGACTACGTGTCGAAGTTCAAGGCGGCGGGCGTGACCTTCGTCGATGTCGACGGCGGCGCGTTCCAGAAGGCGACGGCGCCGGTCTACAAGGCGTTCCCGAAATGGACGCCGGGCCTGCACGACACGGTGATGGACGCGCTGAAGAAGTGATCTGACCGCCGCCCCCGTCCCCGTCCCCATGTCCTCGCCCGCGCCCGAGGCGCGCCCGCTGCGCGGCCTCGCCTGGTTCGTCGACCAGTTCGAGGAGACCGTCGCCTGCATCGCCGTCGCCGTCGTGGTGCTGTCGGTGACCTGGGGCGTGGTCACCCGCTACATCACCGCGCAGCCCGCCGCCTGGGCGAGCGAGGTGGCGACCATGGGCTTCGCCTGGGTCGTCTTCTTCGGGGCGGCGGCCTGCGTGAAGTACAAGCTCCATCCGGCGATCGACGTGCTCGTCGAGAAGCTGCCGGACGGTCTGCAGACCGCGATCCGGGTCATGAACCACGCGCTGCTGCTGGCGTTCTTCGCGTTCATGACCTGGTTCGGCACGCGCTTCGCGATCGATGCCTGGGACAGCCCGAGCCCGGTGCTGCGCGTGCCCCAGACCTGGCTCTACGGGCCGGTGGCGTTCTGCTCGCTGCTGATGGCGGTGCGCTACCTGCAGGTGCTCGCCGGGCGGGGCTGGGCGATCGACGCGACGCGAGAGACGAATGCTGGCTGACTGGGTCCCCGGCATCCTGATGCTGGTGCTGTTCGCGCTGGGCACGCCGATCGCGTTCGCGATCGCGATCTCGGCCCTGTCCTTCTTCCTGATCGACGGACAGGTGCCGCTCAACATCTTCGTGCAGAAGATGGTGTCGGCCACCGACTCGTACCCGCTGCTGGCGATCCCGTTCTTCGTGCTGGCGGGCGCGATCATGAACCGCGCGGGCATCACCCGGAAGCTGCTGGCGCTGGCCGATGCGCTGGTCGGCCACATGACCGGCGCGCTCGCGCAGATGTGCACGGTGCTCGCCACGCTGCTGGGCGGGCTGACCGCGTCGTCGAGCGCCGACGCGGCGATGCTGGCGAAGATCCTCGGCCCGGAGATGACCCGCCACGGCTACAGCCCGGCGTTCGCCGCGGTCATCACCTCGTGCTCGGCGATCATCACCGCGCTGATCCCGCCGTCGATCGGGCTCATCATCTACGCCTACATCGCCGACGCCTCGGTGGGGCGTCTCTTCATCGGCGGGGTGATCCCGGGGCTGCTGCTGGCCGGTTCGCTGATGGTCGTGACCGCGGTGATCTCGAAGAAGCGCGGCTACCTGCCGCTGCGCGAGAAGCGCGCGAGCGCGCGCGAGGTGGGTGTCGCGTTCCGCGAGGCCATCTGGGCGCTGACGATTCCCGTCTTCATCATCGTCGGCATCCGCTACGGCATCTTCACGCCGACCGAGGCGGGCGCGATCACGGTGATCTACGTGATCGGCGTGGGCCTCTTCGCCTACCGGTCGCTGAACCTGCGCGACGTGCCGGAGCTCCTCAAGGAGACCGCGCTCGACACCGCCTCGGTGATGCTGATGATCTGCGCGGCTTCGGCCTTCGGGTTCTACCTCGCCTGGGAGCGCATCCCGCCGCAGATGGCCGCCTGGCTGGTCGGACTCACGAAGGACCCGACCACGCTGCTGCTGCTGATCAACCTGCTGCTGATCGTGCTGGGCACGGCGGTCGAGGGCACCTCGGCGCTGATCATCATGACGCCGATCTTCGTGCCGATCCTGACCAAGCTCGGCATCGACCCGGTGCACTTCGGCGTGGTGCTGGTGACCAACCTGACGATCGCGGGGGTCACGCCGCCGGTCGGGCAGATGATGTTCATCAGTTCGCAGGTGCTGAAGGTGCCGATGGACGACTACACCGTGGAGGTGCTGCCCTTCCTCGGCGTGATGCTGCTGCTGCTGGTGGCGCTGACGGTGTTCCCGCAGATCACGCTGTGGCTGCCGAACCTCGTCTACCGGCCGTGAGCGCGGCAGCGCGGCGGAGGGTCGCATGAGATACAAGGCGGCGGTGCTGCACGAGACCGGTGGACGCTTCTCGATCGAGGACGTCGAACTGCAGCCGCTCGAGCCGGGTGACGTGCTGATCCGGCTGCATGCCAGCGGCCTGTGCCACACCGACCTCGAGGTGATCGAGGGCGCCCTGCCCTATCCGCTGCCGATCGTGCTGGGGCACGAGGGCGCAGGGGTGGTCGAGCGGGTGGGGGCGGCGGTCACGCAGGTCGCCGTCGGTGACCACGTTGTCTGCTCGTGGAACCCGCACTGCGGGCACTGCTTCTACTGCGAGCGCGACCAGCCGATCCTCTGCGAGCCGTTCTCCCGGCACCAGCCGGCCGGGCGCCTGCTCGACGGCGGCTCGCGCTACCGGCTCGCGGGCGGCCGGCCGCTGAGTCCCTTCTCAGCGGCCCCGCCGGACGGCGCGTACACCATCGTGCCCGAGTCCGGGG
>JAIYAG010000609.1 GCA_027489195.1 Burkholderiales bacterium
AACCTGCACGAGCCCGATCGCAGCATCCGGATGTCGCTGCGCGATGGCCCGTTCTCGCGCCTCGACGGGCTGTGGCGCTTCACGCCCCTGCGCGAGGACGCCTGCAAGGTCGAGTTCTCGCTCGACTATGCGTTCGCCGGGGCGCTGCTGTCGCGGGCGCTGTCACCGGTGTTCGACCAGATCGCGGCCAGCTTCGTCGATGCCTTCGTCAAGCGCGCCGAGGCCGTCCATGGCTGAGGGGACGCTGCCGATCGAGCTCGTCTGGATCGGCGTCGAGCCGCCGCTGCGCCTGACGCTCCGGGTCCCGGCGGGCACCACCGTCGCGCAGGCGCTCGCACTCAGCGGCATCGCGGCGACGGTGGCCGCCTCCGGGCGCGTCCCCGCTGGGGAGGGGCCGCTGGACGGGCTGGGGGTCGCGGTGCACGGGCGGGCGGCCGGGCCGCACGACCGGCTGCACGAGCATGACCGCATCGAGCTGCTGCCGCCGCTCACGGTGGATCCCAAGGTCGCGCGCCAGCGGCGCGCCGATCACCGGCGCAGGCTCGCGGGCGAGCGCCGCTGGACGCCCGACCGCGAACGGACGGTGCCGCGCGGCGCCTGACTCAGGACTTCGTGCAGTGCTCGCGGGAGGTCTTGCGGGCGGCCTCGATGCGGGCGGAGCGCTGGTCTTCATCGATGAATTCGCGCTCGCCGCGCTCGTTGACGCGCGACACCCGCATCCCGCTCTCGAGCGTGCGCAGCTCGGCGCGCGTCTCTTCGCAGGCGGTGGCCGCCTGCTTGGCCTTCGCCGTCTCCTCGGCCGCCTTGCGCTCGGTCTCGGCCCGCTCCATGCGGCGCTTGCGGAACTCGAGCTCGCGGTCGGCGGCCGAGGTCGCCACGGCTGAACCCGCACCGGTTCCGGGGGCTTTGGCGGCCTCGCCGGTCGTGCCCGACGGACGTTCCGCGGCCGGACGCAGCCCGGGCGCCTGAAGGATCGCGTCCTTCGGGATCGACGTGGGCGGCGGCTGGTCCGAATAGACCATGCGCCCGTTCGCGTCGCGCCACTTGTACTGCGCGGACGCATCGGGTGCGACGACGAGCGCCACGAGGAGCAGCGGCAGCAGGTATCGGAGCGGCAGGAGTCGGCGCGTCATGTCCGGGCCCTTCGGGCGGAGCGGGAGTCCCGGCCGATGCTATGCCCGGACCACCGCGAGCCACGTGCGAGCCCGACCGGCGGCCGGGGGACGGTGCCGGGCGGACCCCGGTATACTCCGCTTTTGTGCCTAGAGGCCCCCATGCGACTGGCCAAGAAAGCACTGACGTTCGATGACGTCCTGCTGGTTCCCGCGTTCTCCGAAGTCCTCCCCCGCGACACCTCGCTCGCCACGCGCCTGACGCGCGGCATCTCGCTGAACATCCCGCTGGTCTCGGCGGCGATGGACACCGTCACCGAGTCGCGCCTCGCCATCGCCATCGCCCAGGAAGGCGGCATCGGCATCGTGCACAAGAACCTGCGTCCGTCCGAGCAGGCTCGCGAGGTCGCCCGGGTCAAGCGTTTCGAGTCCGGCGTGGTCCGGGACCCCATCACCGTCACGCCCGACATGCCGGTGCGCCAGGTGATGGAGATCACCCGCCAGCACCGCATCTCCGGCCTCCCGGTGGTGCAGGGCAAGCAGGTGGTCGGCATCGTGACCAACCGCGACCTGCGCTTCGAATCCCGCCTCGACGCACCGGTCTCCTCGATCATGACCCCGCGCGAGCGCCTGGTCACGGTCCGCGAGGGTGCGACGCTCGAGGAGGCCAAGACCCTGATGCACGCGCACAAGCTCGAGCGCGTGCTGGTGGTCAACGACGCCTTCGAGCTGCGCGGCCTGATGACCGTCAAGGACATCCTCAAGCGCACCGAGCACCCCAACGCGTCCAAGGACGAGTTCGGCAAGCTGCGCGTGGGCGCGGCGGTCGGCGTGGGTCCGGACACCGACGAGCGGGTCGAACTGCTGGTCAAGGCAGGCGTCGACGTCGTCATCGTCGACACCGCGCACGGCCACTCCAAGGGCGTGCTCGAGCGCGTGCAGTGGATCAAGCGCAACTTCCCGCAGGTCGAGGTCATCGGCGGCAACATCGCCACCGCCGATGCGGCGCGCGCGCTCGCCGAGGCGGGCGCCGACGGCGTCAAGGTCGGCATCGGCCCGGGCTCCATCTGCACCACCCGGATCGTGGCCGGCGTCGGCGTGCCGCAGATCAGCGCGATCAGCGACGTGGCCAACGCGCTCGAAGGCAGCGGCATTCCGCTGATCGCCGACGGCGGCATCCGCTACTCGGGCGACGTCGCCAAGGCGCTCGCCGCCGGTGCCTACACGGTGATGATGGGCTCGATGTTCGCCGGCACCGAGGAGGCGCCCGGCGAGGTGATCCTCTACCAGGGCCGTTCGTACAAGAGCTACCGCGGCATGGGCTCGCTCGGCGCGATGGCCGACGGCGCCGCCGACCGCTACTTCCAGCACTCGTCCGCCAACCTCGACAAGCTGGTGCCCGAGGGCATCGAGGGCCGCGTCGCCTACAAGGGCTCGGTGCTCACCATCATCTACCAGCTCTGCGGCGGGGTGAGGGCGAGCATGGGCTACTGCGGCTGCCGCGACATCGACGAGATGCGCACGCGCCCGAGCTTCGTCGAGATCACGTCCGCCGGCATGCGCGAGTCGCACGTGCACGACGTCCAGATCACCAAGGAAGCGCCCAACTACCAGGTCGAGTGAGCTCGACCGTCCTCCAGGACCGGGTCGGCACGACCGCCCCGGCGAGCGCCATGCACGATCGCATCCTCATCCTCGACTTCGGCTCGCAGGTCACGCAGCTCATCGCGCGCCGCGTGCGCGAGCTGAACGTCTTCTGCGAGATCCATCCGCACGACGTGTCGGAAGACTTCGTCCGGGCCTATGCGCCCAAGGGCGTGATCCTCTCCGGCAGCCACGGCTCCACCTACGAGGACGCCGCGCTCGCCGCGCCGCAGGCGGTGTTCGAGCTCGGTGTGCCGGTGCTCGGCATCTGCTACGGGATGCAGACCATGGCGGCCCAGCTCGGCGGCAAGGTCGAGTACTCGGACCACCGCGAGTTCGGCTACGCGCAGGTCCGCGCCCGCGGCCACACGCGGCTGCTCGACGGCATCGAGGACAGCCGCAACGCCGAAGGCCACGGCCTGCTCGACGTGTGGATGAGCCACGGTGACAGCGTCACCGAGCTGCCGGCGGGCTTCGTCGTGATGGCGTCCACGCCGAGCTGCCCGATCGCCGGCATGGCCGACGAGGCGCGCGGCTTCTACGCGGTGCAGTTCCACCCGGAAGTCACGCACACGAAGCAGGGCGGGGCGATCCTCGGGCGCTTCGTGCTCCAGGTGTGCGGCGCACGGCCCGACTGGACGATGCCGAACTTCGTCGACGAGGCGGTGGCCCGCATCCGCGAGCAGGTCGGCGCCGAGCAGGTGATCCTCGGGCTGTCCGGCGGCGTCGACTCCTCGGTGGCCGCGGCGCTGATCCACCGCGCGATCGGCGACCAGCTCACCTGCGTCTTCGTCGACCACGGCCTGCTGCGGCTGAACGAGGCGAAGCAGGTGATGCAGACCTTCGCCGAGAACCTGGGCGTGACGGTCGTGCATGTCGACGCCTCCGACGACTTCATGCACAAGCTGGCCGGCGTCTCCGACCCCGAGGCCAAGCGCAAGATCATCGGCGGGGAGTTCGTCGAGGTGTTCCAGCGCGAGGCCGGGCGCCTCAAGGACGCGCGCTGGCTCGCGCAGGGCACGATCTACCCCGACG
>JAIYAG010000182.1 GCA_027489195.1 Burkholderiales bacterium
GATCGACGACCATGCCGCGGGCGAGGGTCTGCGGGTGCGACAGCGCCTCGCCGATCGACTGGACGGGGCCTGCGGGCACGCCCGCCGACTCGAACGCCGCCAGCCAGTCCGCCGAATCGCGGGCGCCGAGCGCGAGCTCCATCGCCTCGACCAGCGCCGGCAGGTTCGCCATCCGCGCGCTGCCCTCGGCGAAGCGCGGGTCGTGCTTCCAGTCGGGGTGGCCGAGCACGTCGCAGATCCGCGCCCAGTTCGCCTGGTTCGCCCCGCCGATCACGATCCAGCCGTCCCGGGTGCGGAACGACTGGTAGGGCGCGGTCAGCACGTGGCCCGAGCCGAGCGGACCGGGCGAGGCGCCGGTGGCGAACCACACCGAGGCGTGCCAGCCGGTCTGGTGCAGCGCCGCTTCCATCAGCGAGGTGTCGACCCGCTGGCCCTCACCGGTCTTGAGCCGATGGATGTAGGCCGCGAGGATGCCGCTCGTGGCCAGCAGCCCGGCGTTGAGGTCGGCGACCGAACTGCCCACCTTCGCCGGCGGGCGCCCGGGCTCGCCGGTGATGCTCATCAGGCCGGCGAAGGCCTGGGCGACCAGGTCGAAGCCGCCGCCGCCACCCATCGGACCGGTCAGCCCGTAGCCGCTGATCGAGCAGTAGATCAGCGACGGCCGGCGCGCATGGAGCACCTCCCAGCCGAGCCCGAGCTTGTCCATGGTGCCGGGGCGGTAGTTCTCGACCAGCACGTCGGCCGAGTCCGCCAGGCGCAGCAGCGCCTCGCGACCTTCGGGGCGCTTGAAGTCGAGCGCGATGCCCCGCTTGTTGCGGTTCATCACCAGGAAGGGGGCCGAGACGCCGCCGATGCGCGGCTCGCGGTAGGCGCGCGCGTCGTCGCCGCCCGGGATCTTCTCGACCTTGATCACGTCGGCGCCCAGGTCGGCGAGCAGCGCGCCGCAGGTCGGCCCGGCCATGATCTGCGCGCATTCGAGCACGCGCACGCCGGCGAGCGGTCCGGCCATCAGCGCCCCTCGAAGCGCGGCGCGCGCTTGGCGAGGAAGGCCGCGTAGCCGATGCGGAAGTCCTCGGTGTCGAAGCAGTCGAAGCACTCGTCGAGTTCGGCCGCCGACAGCGGGCTCGCCTCGCCCAGCCGGCGCGCGAACCGCTTGTGCCAGCGCGCCACCAGCGGCGCGCCGTCGGCGATGCGGCGCGCGGTCTCGTCGACCTCGGCGCCGACGCGATCGTCGGGCACCACGCGGGTGACCAGGCCCTTGTCCTTCGCCTCGGTGGCATCGAAGATCCGCCCCTCGAGCAGGATCTCGAGCGTCGTCGCCTCGCCGACCAGCCGGATGAGGGGCGCCATCTCGGCATACGCCATCACCAGGCCGAGGTTCTTGATCGGCGCGCCGAATCGGCTCGAGGCGCCGCAGATCCTCAGGTCCGCCAGCGCCGCGATCTCCAGCCCGCCGCCCACGCAGATGCCATGGATGCGGGCCACCACCGGATGACGGCAGCCGGCGATCGCCGCCGCGGCGCGGTGCATGTCGCGGCCGTAGTCGGTGGCCTGCGCCTTGGTCGCGCGCTCGGTCTCGAACTCCGCGATGTCGTTGCCCGGCGAGAACGCCCGCTCGCCCGCGCCGCGCACGACGATGCAGCGCACCGCGTCGTCGGCCGACAGCGACTCGAACGCGTCGCCGAGCATCCGCCACATCGGCCGGGTCATCGCGTTGAGCTTCGCCGGACGGTTCAGCACGACGGTGGCGATGTCGCCGTCGCGCTCGACGAGGACCTCGCTCATTCGGCGCGGACGTTCAGGTCCTTGACCAGCTTCGCGTACTTCGTGTTCTCGGCACGGATGAACGCGGCGAAGGCCTCGGGCGTCTGCGGCCCGCCGAACTGCACGCCCTGCGGATCGAGCTTGGCCCGGATGTCCGGGTCGGCCATCGCCTTCTTCATCGCCTCGTCGAGCTTCGCGACGATCTCGCGCGGCAGCGCCTTCGGGCCCATCACCGAGTACCAGTTGGTGACCTCGAAGCCCTTGATGCCCTTCTCCTCGAAGGTGGGCACGTCGCCGAGCTGCGCGAGCCGCTGCGGCGTCGAGATCGCGAGCGCGCGCAGCTTGCCCGAGCGGATGTGCTCGAGCACCGGCGGCATGGTGTCGAAGTTCGTGTCGACCTGCCCAGCGAGCAGGTCGACGATCGCCGCGCCGCTGCCCTTGTAGGGCACGTGGTTCATCTGCGTGCCGGCGATCCGGTTGAACAGTGCCCCGGCCAGGTGCTGGGTGCTGCCGACGCCGGACGAGGCGTACGTGAGCACGCCCGGCTTCGCGCGGGCGAGCGCGACGAGCTCCTCGACTGTCTTCGCCTGCACCGCGGGATTCACCACCAGCACGTTCGGCACGTAGCCGATGTAGGTGATCGGCGTGAAGTCGGTGATCGCGTCGTACGGGACCTTCGCGAGCACGTAGGGGGCGATCGCGTTGCTGTTCGCATGGCCGGCGAGCAGCGTGTAGCCGTCGGGGGCGGCCTTCGCGACCGCGTCCGCCGCGATCGTGCCGGCGGCGCCCGCGCGGTTCTCGACGATCACCTGCTGACCCAGGAGCTCGGAGAGCTTCGGGGCGAGCGTGCGCGCCACGATGTCGGTGCCGCCGCCGGGCGCGAAGCCCACCAGCAGCCGGATCGGTCGGGCGGGCCAGGCCTGCTGCTGCGCGAGTGCCGCAGCGGGCACGCCGAGCGTCGCGGCGGCGAGGGCCGCGGCGAGCAGGGAACGTCGGTGCATCGTCATCGGGTCGTCTCCTCGTGGGCGGTCGCGGCGGCTCGTCGGCCGCCGTCGTGAAGTGGTGCGCGGACGGGCGTGCGCCCGGCCGCGCGGCTCAGGCGGCCTTCAGCACGGCGCGGGCCGTGCCGGCCTCGGCCAGGTAGTCGATCGCGGCCTGCACGCCGCCCTTGCGGTGCGGCACGCCGGCAGCCTGCAGGCCCATCTCGACGCCGCCCAGGGTGCCGAGCAGCGTCAGGTCGTTGAAGTCGCCGAGGTGGCCGATGCGGAACACCCGGCCGGCGAGCTTCGAGAGTCCGGTACCCAGCGACATGTTGAAGCGCTCGAGCACGACGCGCCGGAAGGCGTCGGCGTCGTGGCTCGCGCCGCTGGCGTCGACCGGCATCAGCACCGCGGTCAGCGCCGGGCTGTACTCGGCCGGGTTGCGGCACAGGATCTCGAGGCCCCAGCCGCGCACCGCGCGGCGCGTCGCCTCGGCATGGCGCTCGTGGCGGGCGAAGACGTTCGGCAGGCCCTCGGCATGCAGGCGGTCGAGCGCGACGGCCAGGCCGTAGAGGAGGTTGGTCGACGGCGTGGTCGGCCAGAAGCCCTTCTCGTTGGCGGTGACGATCTCTTCCCAGTCCCAGTAGGCGCGCGGCAGGCGGGCGTGGCGCGAGGCCTCCATCGCCTTGGCCGACACCGCGTTGAACGACAGCCCCGGCGGCAGCATCATGCCCTTCTGCGAGCCCGCCACGGT
The DNA here is from genome assembly GCA_027489195.1 of Burkholderiales bacterium. Lineage (GTDB taxonomy): Bacteria > Pseudomonadota > Gammaproteobacteria > Burkholderiales > Burkholderiaceae_E > UBA4615. The sequence continues at coordinate 3,499 of JAIYAG010000182.1, forward strand.
CACGTCCACCCCCCACTCGTCGTGCCGGAAGTCGACCGAGCCCATCGACGAGATGGTGTCGACCATCAGCAGCGCCGGATGCTTCGCCGCGTCGATCGCGCGCCGCACGGCCGCGATGTCGGAGGTGACGCCGGTCGAGGTCTCGTTGTGCACCACGCAGACCGCCTTGATCCGGTGCTGCGGGTCTGCCGCCAGCCGCTCGTGGATGTGCGCGGCGTCCACGCCGCTGCGCCAGTCGCCCGGGATGAACTCGGGGGCGAGGCCCAGGCGCTCGGCGAGCCGCTTCCAGAGCGCCGCGAAGTGGCCGGTCTCGGCCATCAGCACGGCGTCGCCGGGCGACAGCGTGTTGACGAGCGCCGCCTCCCAGGCGCCGGTGCCGGAAGCCGGATAGATGATCACGGGCCGGGTCGTCTGGAAGACCGGCCGGATGTCGGCGAGGATCTTCAGGCCGAGCTTCTGGAACTCGGGGCCGCGATGGTCGATGGTCGGGTGGTCGATCGCCCGCAGCACGTCGTCGGGGACGTTGGTGGGGCCGGGAATCTGCAGGAAGTGTCGCCCCGCGGGGTGCGAGTTCAGGTCGAGCATGTCGCCTCCGTTTTGCATACAATATGCGAAACGTCCCGGGCGTGCAACGTGGCCCGCGGCCGAGCGAGGCCTTTTCTTCGGTCAGAAAAGGCGATTTCCCGGGAAGCGGTCCGGGACGCCCGAACCGGTCCGAGCTCCGATATCGCATGCAACTCGACAGTCTGTTTTCCGAAGCCGTGGCGTTCGCTGGCCCGCCACCGACCGTGCCCGATCGCCGTGTCCTGCACGAGGCGGTCGCCGAGCGGCTGCGCGCGCTGATCGTCGAAGGCGTGCTCGCGCCGGGCGCGCACCTGAACGAGCGCGTGCTGTGCGAGCAGCTCGGCGTGTCGCGCACGCCGCTGCGCGAGGCCTTCCGCACGCTCGCGGGCGAAGGCATCGTGGAGCTGCAGCCGAACCGCGGTGCGGTCGTCGCGGCGCTGTCGCGCCAGGACGTCGAGCATGCGTTCGAACTGATGGCCGCGCTCGAGTCGCTCGCCGGCGGGCTCGCGGCCGAGCGCGCGACCGCCGCCGAGCGCAACGAGCTGCGTGCGCTGCACTTCGAGATGCTCGCCGCCCATGCCCGCCGCGACCTGCCGGCCTACTACCGGCTCAACAGCAGCATCCACCGCCGCCTGGTCGACTGCGCGCGCAATCCGGTGCTCGCCGACACCTATGCGCGCCTGAACGCACGGCTCCAGGCGCTGCGTTTCCGCTCGAACCTGAACCGCGACAAGTGGGATGCGGCGGTCGCCGAGCACGCCGCCATGATCGATGCGCTCGACGCGGGCGACGGCGAGCGGCTCGCCGCGGTGCTGCGCGGACACCTGGACCACAAGCGCGCGACCGTGCTCGCGCAGCTCGATGCCGGCGCGCCCCCGCCGCCGGCCGTGCGCGGCGCCGACGGCGGCCGCCCGGAGGACTTCCGATGAACGCCCCCGAACGCATCGACGGCACGCGCCGCGTGTTCCTGTCGCCGCGGCTGGCCCGCGGCGACCTCGCCACCCGGCTGCGCCGCGAGATGCAGGGCGACGTGCTGTTCGACGCCGCCTCGCGCGGCCGCTATTCGACCGATGCCTCGGTCTATCAGGTCGAGCCGATCGGCGTCGCGGTGCCGCGCACCGAGGCCGACCTGGCGATCGCGCTCGACGTGGCGCGCGACCTGAAGGTGCCGGTGCTGCCGCGCGGCGGCGGCACCTCGCAATGCGGGCAGACGATCGGCGCGGCCCTGGTGATCGACCACTCGAAGTGGCTCAACGAGGTGGTCGGCTTCGACGAGCGGGCGGCGAAGGCCGACCCCGCGAACGCGACGGTCACCGTGCAGCCGGGTCTCGCGCTCGATGCGCTGAACGCGCGCCTCAAGCCGCACGGGCTGTGGTTCCCGGTCGACGTCTCCACCTCGGCGCAGGCGACGCTGGGCGGCATGGCCGGCAACAACTCCTGCGGCTCGCGCTCGCTCGCCTACGGCAACATGGTGCACAACGTCGCGGGCATCGACGCGATCCTCGCCGACGGCACGCAGGGCTACTGGGGCACGTTCACCCGCGGCGACGGCTCGGCCGGCGACATGAGCCTGTCGAACCAGCGGATCCGCGAGATCGTCAGCGGCCTGCACGCGATCGCCGACCGGGAGCGCGACGAGATCCGGCGGGTCTGGCCGACGGTGATGCGCCGGGTCGGGGGGTACAACCTCGACGTCTTCGAGCCGCGCTCGGAGCGCCCGTACACCGCCGACGGCTCGCTGAACCTCGCCCACCTGCTGGTCGGCTCGGAGGGCACGCTCGCCTGGACGCGCCGGCTGACCCTCAAGCTCGCGCCGCTGCCGGGCGCGAAGGTGCTGGGCGTGGTGTCGTTCCCGAGCTTCCAGCAGTCGATGGAATCCGCCCAGCACATCGTGCGGCTCGGCCCCGTCGCGGTGGAGCTGGTCGACCGCACGATGATCGAGCTGTCGCGGGCGAACCCGTCGTTCCGTCCGACCATCGACTCGGCGCTGGTCGGCGAGCCGCAGGCGGTGCTGCTGGTGGAGTTCGCCGGCGAGACGCGCGACGCGCAGATCGCGAAGCTCGTGCGGCTGCACGAGCTGATGGCGGACCTGGGGCTGCCGGGCAGCGTCGTCGACCTGATCGACGAGCCCCGCCAGAAGGCGCTCTGGGAGGTCCGCAAGGCGGGTCTGAACATCATGATGTCGATGAAGGGCGACGGCAAGCCGGTGTCCTTCATCGAGGACTGCGCGGTGCCGCTCGAGCACCTGGCCGACTACACCGCACGGCTCACCGAAGTGTTCCGCCGGCACGGCACGCAGGGCACCTGGTACGCGCACGCCTCGGTCGGCACGCTGCACGTGCGCCCGATCCTCGACCTGCGCGAACACGGCGGCGGCGCCGCGAAGATGCGCGCGATCGCCGAGGACGCCGCCGCGATGGTGCGCGAGTACAAGGGTGCGTTCTCCGGCGAGCACGGCGACGGTCTCGTCCGCAGCGAGTGGGTCGCCTGGCAGTTCGGGCCGCGGCTGGTGCGCGCCTTCGAGGAGGTCAAGGGTCTGTTCGACCCCGAGGACCGGATGAACCCGGGCAAGATCGTGCGGCCGACGCGGATGGACGACACGAGCCTCTTCCGGTTCGCGCCGGGCTATGCGATCCGCCCGCTGGCGACCGCGCTCGACTGGTCGGACTGGAACCGCGCCAACGATCCGTCCGATGCCGACGGCACCCGTGAGGGCTGGGTGCGCGAGGGCAACGGCGTCGCGGTCTCGCCCCCGGGCACCGGCGGCGATCCGGCCGGCGGCTTCGGCAAGGCCGTCGAGATGTGCAACAACAACGGGCACTGCCGCAAGTTCGACGCCGGCACGATGTGCCCCTCGTACCGCGCCACCCGCGACGAGGCGCATGTCACCCGCGGCCGCGCGAACACGCTGCGCTTGGCGGTCAGCGGTCAGCTCGGGCCCGACGGGCTCGCCTCGCCGGCGGTGCGCGACGCGATGGACCTGTGCGTGCAGTGCAAGGGCTGCCGGCGCGAGTGCCCGACCGGCGTCGACATGGCGCGCATGAAGACCGAGTTCCTGCACCACTGGCAGGCGAAGCACGGGCTGTCGGCGCGGGCCAGGCTGATCGCCTACCTGCCGCGCTGGGCCTCGAAGGCCGCGCGGTTCGCGCCGCTCGCCAACCTGCGCGACACGGTGCCCGGGCTGGCCGCGCTGACCGAGCGCTGGCTCGGGCTGAGCGCGCGGCGCACGCTGCCCCGGTTCCGGCGCGATGGCTTCCTGCGCACGCTCGCGCGGGGCCCTGCCGCCGGCGCGAGCGATGCGGGCGGAGCGGGCGCGGGCGTGACGCCGGCCGCGGACGCCACCGAGGTGGTGCTCTGGGTCGACACCTTCGACGAGCACTTCGAGCCGGAGAACGCCCATGCCGCGCTGCGCGTGCTGCGTGCCGCGGGCTACCGGGTGCAGGTGGCCGGTGCGCGTGGCTCGGGCATCGCCGAGGGGGAGCGGCCGCTGTGCTGCGGCCGCAGCTTCCTGTCGGCCGGCCTGGTCGACGAGGCCCGGATCGAGGCCACGCGCACGCTGGCGGCGCTGCTGCCTTTCGCCGAGCGGGGCGTCGCGATCGTCGGGCTCGAGCCCTCGTGCCTGCTGACGCTGCGCGACGAGTTCCTCGCGCTGCGGCTCGACGAGGCCGTCGGCCGCCCGGGCGCCGCCCGCCTGCTGGCCTCGAAGGCGATGCTCTTCGAGGAGTTCCTCGCCGCCGAACATGCGGCGGGCCGGCTCTCGCTCGCGCTCAAGGCGCTGCCGCAGTCGCGCGCGAAGGTGCACGGTCATTGCCACCAGAAGGCGTTCGACGCGTTCGCGCCGACGCTCGCCGTGCTGCGGCTGATCCCGGGTCTGGCCGTCGAGCCGATCGAATCGAGCTGCTGCGGCATGGCGGGCAGCTTCGGCTACGAGGCCGCCCACCTGGAGGTCTCGATGAAGATGGCCGAGGCCGCGCTGCTGCCCGCGGTGCGCGCCGCGGGCGCGGACACCCTGATCGTCGCCGACGGCACGAGCTGCCGCCACCAGATCGCCGACGGCGCCTCGCGCGAGGCGCTGCACGTCGCACGCGTGCTGGAGCGCGCGCTCGCCTGAATCTCAGGCGGGCGTCTGGCCCAGGCGCTGCAGCGCGCGCTGCAGCGTGTCCTTCAGCGTCTCGGCGCGGAAGGGCTTGGCGATGAAGTCGTCCATGCCCGACTCGATGCAGCGACGCCGGTCGTCGACATGCAGCGCCGCGGTGAGCGCGACGATCCACGGCTGGTGCGCGCCGGGCGGCAGCGCGCGGATCGCCCGCGTCGCCTCGAGCCCGTCGAGGCCGGGCATGCGGACGTCCATCACGACGACGTCGAAGGTGCGCTCGGCGACCTCCACGATCGCCTCGCGCCCGTCGTGCGCGACGCGGGCCGCGATGCCCAGCCGACCGAGCACTCCGAGCGCCAGCGTGCGGGAGACCGCGTCATCGTCGACCACCAGCACCCGCAGCCGGGCCAGCGTGGCCGGTGCGCCCGCGGCCGGGCCGGCGGGCGCATCGGACTCGAGCACCGCTTCGAAGCGCAGGCGCGTGCCTTCGCCCGGTCGGCTGTCGACGCCGAGCGTGCCGCCCATCAGTGCGAGCAGGCGTGCGCAGACCGCGAGCCCCAGGCCCGAGGAGATCTCGCGGAACGCGGGTCCCGCGGGCTCGCCGGCGAACAGGCCCTCGAGGCGGTCGCGCTGCGCCGCATCGAGCCCCGCGCCGGTGTCGGCGACCTTGCCCTGCAGCCGCCAGCGCCCGTCCGGCAGCGGCAGCGCCGACAGCTCCAGCCGTACCTCGCCCCGAGCCGTCGACTCGATCGCGTGGTTCAGCAGCTTCATCAGGACCTGCTGCAGTCGGACCGAGTCGCCGAGCAACCGATCCGGCATCGCGCGGCTCCACAGCAGCAGCGACAGCCCCTTGCGCTCGGCGCGCGGGCGCAGCAGGGCGATCACGTCCTGCGCGACGCGCAGCGGCGAGAACGCGCCGCGCGCCAGGCCCATGCGGCTGCCGTGGAGGCTCGACAGGTCCAGCAGGTCGTCGACCACGCCCACCAGCGCGTCGGCCGAGCGCTGCAGCGCGTCGACGTAGCCGCGCTGCTCGCCGTCGAGGCGCGTGCCGCGCAGCAGCTCGACCATGCCGACGACGCCGTTCAGGGGCGAACGCAGGTCGTGGCCGATCGTCGACAGCAGCTGGTCGGGCGTGCGCCGGAGGGCCTCGGCAGCCGGTGCGCCGACCGCGGGGCCCTCGGACGGCGCCGGAGCGTCGCCCTGCGCCGGACCGACGGGGCGTGCCGCGCGTCCGGCGCGTGCGCCGTCGTCGCCCGGCGCACCCTCTTGCCCGCCCCCCATCGATCGCATCCTCGCCGTCGTCCGTTGATCTCCGGTGCTCGCCCCGGTACCGCGTGCCGGGACGAGACGCCCGACCCCAGGAGCTTAGCCGCATCGGGTGGCGCGTTCGCGCCGTGCCGCGGCCGCTCGCCGGCCGCCCGCCCGCCGACCACGCGGGGCCGACCGGCGGGTCTCGCGGGCGGCCGGCGCCGACCCGCCGGCGTGACCTGCACGCAACAGCCGACGGGGCCCGCGACGGCTCGCGGTCGATGCGCCGGCGGCCCTGCACCGGACCGGTGCGTCGTGGGGGCGACCGGAGGCGCGTCGCCGCCGGGTGATAATCGCAGCCGCTCACCCACAAGACGAAACGAGGCGCCTCGCGATGGCCCAGCCGATGAATCCCGACCTGCGCCGTGCGGCGCTCGAATACCACGAGCAGGGCCGCCCCGGAAAGATCTCGGTCACCCCGACCAAGAGCCTGGTGAACCAGCGCGACCTGGCGCTGGCGTATTCGCCCGGCGTGGCCGCCGCCTGCGAGATGATCGTCGAGGATCCGGCCAACGCCTTCCGGTACACCGCGCGGGGCAACCTGGTCGCGGTCATCACCAACGGCACCGCGGTGCTCGGGCTCGGCGCGATCGGGCCGCTGGCCGCCAAGCCGGTGATGGAAGGCAAGGGCGTGCTGTTCAAGAAGTTCGCCGGCATCGACGTCTTCGACATCGAGATCGACGAGACCGATCCGGACAAGCTGGTCGACATCATCGCGTCGCTCGAGCCGACCTTCGGCGGCATCAACCTCGAGGACATCA
>JAIYAG010000510.1 GCA_027489195.1 Burkholderiales bacterium
CCGACCTGACGGCCGGGGATCTCGACGCCGCGGTCCGCACGATCGCCGGCACGGCCCGCAGCATGGGCATCACGGTGGAGGGGTTCTGACATGGCACGCCTGTCCAAACGCACGAAGGCCCTCCGCGCGAAGGTCGATTCCCGCAAGCTGTACCCGGTCACCGACGCGATCTCGCTGGTGAAGGAGTGCGCCGTCGCCAAGTTCGACGAGTCGATCGACGTCGCGGTCCAGCTCGGTGTCGACGCCAAGAAATCCGATCAGGTCGTCCGCGGCTCGGTCGTGCTGCCCGCCGGCACCGGCAAGTCGGTGCGCGTCGCGGTGTTCACCCAGGGTGCCAAGGCCGACGAGGCCCGTGCCGCCGGCGCCGACATCGTCGGCATGGAAGACCTGGCCGAGCGCGTCAAGGCCGGTCAGCTCGACTTCGACATCGTCATCGCCTCGCCCGACGCGATGCGCGTGGTCGGTGGCCTGGGCCAGATCCTCGGCCCGCGCGGCCTGATGCCGAACCCGAAGGTCGGCACCGTCACCGCCGACGTCACCACCGCGGTCAAGAACGCCAAGGCCGGCCAGGTGCAGTACCGGACCGACAAGGCCGGCATCATCCACGCGACGATCGGCCGGGCCTCGTTCCAGCCGGACGCGCTGCGCTCGAACCTCTCGGCGCTGATCGAAGCGCTGAACCGCGCCAAGCCGGCGAGCTCGAAGGGCATCTACCTGCGCAAGGTGGCGGTCTCGAGCACGATGGGCATCGGCGTTCGGGTGGACACGCAGAGCCTCGCCGCGCAGGCGGCCTGAGGCAGTACAGGACTTTGGGCTGTCCGCCACCAGGCGGGCAGGTCGTCAAAGACCGCAGGGGGCGCGGCGGGCTCAGGCCCGAAGCACCTTAATCGCGAAAGCGCCCTGCGCAGATGGCGGTCCCGGAACGGGTTTTCGGCAGCAAGGACAGGATGGCGTCATGGCCACCGGCGAATGCAGCAGGGACTCACGAACGGTCGCCGTAACGGGTGCCCCGGCCTCAAGGCCAGGGCGCCGGCACTAGGTAGGAGCGAAAGACCGTGGGTCTCAACAGAGAAGAGAAGGCGGTAGTGGTCGACGAGGTGGGCGCTGTAGTCGCGACCGCCCAGGCGATCATCGTCGCCGAGTACCGTGGTCTGGAAGTGGGCCCGATCACCGCCCTGCGCAAGCAGGCGCGTGCGTCGGGTGTGTACCTGCGCGTGTTGAAGAACACGCTCGCGCGTCGCGCGGTCGCCGGGACGCCGTTCGAAGGGTTGACCGACAAGCTCGTCGGTCCGCTCATCTACGGCATCTCGAAGGATCCCGTGTCGGCCGCGAAGGTGCTGTCCGACTTCGCCAAGAGCAACGACAAGCTGGCCATCAAGGCCGGCGCCATGCCCAACTTCGTGATGGATGCGAACGGGGTCAAGGCGCTGGCAGCGATGCCGAGCCGTGAAGAGCTGCTCTCGACGCTGATGGCCACCATGCAGGCGCCCGTGACGAAGTTCGTCCGCACGCTCAACGAGGTTCCGGGCAAGTTCGTCCGGACCGTCGCCGCGCTGCGCGACGAGCGCGAGAAGGCAGAGGCGGCTCCGGCCGCCGCGGATGCGGCTCCGGCCGACGCCGCCTGATCGCCCGCACCAGACATCCGGTTTTTACCAACTCAAGCAATCGACTGGAATCAACATGGCACTGAACAAAGACGAAATCCTGGACGCGATCGCCGGCATGACCGTGCTCGACCTCTCCGAGCTGATCAAGGCGATGGAAGAGAAATTCGGCGTGTCCGCCGCTGCCGCGGTCTCCGTGGCTGCCGCCCCGGCCGCCGCCGCTGCTGCCGCTGTCGAAGAGAAGACCGAATTCACGGTCATGCTCCTGGCCGCCGGCGAGAAGAAGGTCGAGGTCATCAAGGTGGTCCGTGCGGCCACCGGCCTGGGCCTGAAGGAAGCCAAGGACGTGGTCGACGGTGCGCCGAAGGCTGTGAAGGAAGGTGTGCCGAAGGCCGACGCCGACGCGCTCGCCAAGCAGCTGTCGGACGCCGGCGCCAAGGTCGAGATCAAGTAATCACCGCAAGAGAAGTCGACACGGCACTTGCCACGTCAACTGCGAACGCCCGGTTGCCTGCCCCGCTCGGGGCAGGTGCCGGGTTTTCGTGCTTTGTTTCCCCCGCGGAGCTCGCGGCCCGCGCCGACCGGTCCTGACCGGACGACGCGACCCCCGATCTCTGCCTAAGGCTTTACCGGAGAGTCCATGGCCGCCCAGCCGTATTCGTTCACCGAGAAGAAGCGCATCCGCAAGTCCTTCGCCAAACGGCGGGTCGTGCAGGACGTGCCGTACCTCCTCCAGACGCAGCTCGAGTCCTACACCCAGTTCCTGCAGCTCGAGCGCAGCGTCGCCGACCGCAAGGACGAGGGCCTGCAGGCGGCCTTCACGTCGATCTTCCCGATCACGTCCCACAACCAGATGGCCCGGCTGGAATTCGTCAGCTACGCCCTCGGCAACCCGGCGTTCGACGTCGTGGAATGCCAGCAGCGTGGCCTGACCTTCTGCGCGCCGCTGCGCGCCCGCGTGCGCCTGGTCATCATGGACCGCGAGGCCGCCAAGCCGACCGTCAAGGAAGTGAAGGAGCAGGAGGTGTACATGGGCGAGATTCCGCTCATGACCACCAACGGCTCGTTCATCGTCAACGGCACCGAGCGCGTCATCGTCTCGCAGCTGCACCGCTCGCCGGGCGTGTTCTTCGAGCACGATCGCGGCAAGACCCACAGCTCGGGCAAGCTGCTGTTCTCGGCGCGGATCATCCCGTACCGCGGCTCGTGGCTCGACTTCGAGTTCGATCCCAAAGACGTGCTGTACTTCCGCGTCGACCGCCGCCGCAAGATGCCGGTGACGATCCTGCTGAAGTCGATCGGCCTGACGCCCGAGCGGATCCTTGCCCACTTCTTCGTCTTCGACAACTTCCAGCTGATGCCGGAAGGCGCGCTGATGGAGCTGGTCCCCGACCGGATGCGCGGCGAGATCGCCCGCTTCGACATCTCGGACAAGGACGGCAAGGTCATCGTCGCCAAGGACAAGCGGATCAACGCCAAGCACATCCGCGAGATGGAGGCGGCCGAGCTCAAGCGGATCTCGGTGCCCGAGGACTACGTGCTGGGCCGCGTGCTCGCGACCAACGTGATCGACGGCGACACCGGCGAGATCGTCGCGAAGGCGAACGACGAGCTGACCGAAGACCTGCTGAAGAAGATGCGGGTCGCGGCGGTCAAGGAGTTCAAGACGCTGTACACGAACGACCTCGACCAGGGTCCGTTCATGTCGCAGACGCTTCGCGTCGACGACACCGCCGACCAGACCGCCGCGCGGATCGCCATCTACCGGATGATGCGTCCGGGCGAGCCGCCGACCGAGGAAGCCGTCGAGGCGCTGTTCAACCGCCTGTTCTACAGCGCGGACGCGTACGACCTGTCGAAGGTCGGCCGCATGAAGTTCAACCGTCGCGTCGGCCGCGACGAGCTCGTCGGCCCGATGACGCTGACCAACGAGGACCTCCTCGCGGTCATCAAGATCCTGGTCGACCTGCGCAACGGCAAGGGCGAGATCGACGACATCGACCACCTCGGCAACCGCCGGGTGCGCTGCGTCGGCGAGCTGGCCGAGAACCAGTTCCGCGCGGGCCTGGTCCGCGTCGAGCGGGCGGTGAAGGAGCGTCTCGGCCAGGCCGAGACCGAGAACCTGATGCCGCACGACCTGATCAACAGCAAGCCGATCAGCGCGGCCATCCGCGAGTTCTTCGGGTCGAGCCAGCTGTCGCAGTTCATGGACCAGACCAACCCGCTGTCGGAGATCACGCACAAGCGTCGCGTCTCCGCGCTGGGCCCGGGCGGCCTGACCCGCGAGCGTGCCG
>JAIYAG010000316.1 GCA_027489195.1 Burkholderiales bacterium
GATTATGCGCAAGAACGATTCTGCCGGCATCAGAACGATGATCCGATCGTCCAACTCGCGCGGAAACGGTTACGACCGAACCGATCCGCACGTCAAGCGGCGGGCGAGCGACTGCGCTTCAGCCTCTGCGGCTCGCGCTCACTGCCCCGCGAACGCCCTCACCCGATCCCGCACGAACGCCCAGTCCGCCCCCCGATGCACCGGGTTCCCGGCACGGTGCCCCCAGTCCGACTCGATCGGCTCGAGGCTGCCGTGCTTCAGGTGCGGCAGCTCGTCGGCGTTGTCCTGCCAGCGGAAGTACAGGTCGGTGCGCCCGGGCATCAGCAGCACCGGGCACTCGATGGCGCGCAGCGCGCGCTCGAAGTCGCCGCCGTGCGCCGGGTCCTGCGCGATGCTGAAGTGCTGCCAGGTGTGCACGTGCGCGAGCAGGTCCATCGCATCGCGGCGCAGGAAGTTGCCCTCCCAGTTGCCCACCATCCAGTCCTCCACCGACGAGTAGCCGAGCTGCGTCCACAGCCGGTCGCGGTAGAACGGCTGCGACAGCGCCCAGCCGGCGTAGACGCGGCCCATCGCACGCAGCCCGCGCTCGGGCTTGGCATCGAAGGACAGGCCGTTCCACGCCGGGTCGGCGCAGAGCGCGGCCTTCACGCCCTCGAGGAACACGAAGTTGTGAGGCGAGCAGCGCGCCGCGCCGCAGACCACGGCGACGCGATCGACCTCGCCGGGGAAGCTCGATGCCCACTGGTAGGCCTGCATGCCGCCCATCGACCAGCCGTAGACCATCGCCAGATGCTCGATGCCGAACACCTCGCGCAGCAGCCGGCGCTGCACGACGACGTTGTCGTGGACCGACCACTGCGGCCAGCGGCCGCGGTCGAAGGGCGAGGCGGTGTTGCTCGGCGAGCTCGACAGGCCGTTGCCCATCAGGTCGGGGATGACGATGAACCAGCGCTCGGGGTCGAGGATGCCGCCCGGCTCGATCAGCCACTGCGTGTCGCGGTGCTGCGCGGAGAACGAGGTGGGGTACAGCACGACGTTGTCCTTCGACGGCGACAGCGTGCCGTAGGTCCGGTAGGACAGCTTCGTGCTGCGGCTGGTGTGGCCCGAGACGAGGCGGACGTCGCCGGCGTCGAAGATCGCGGCGGGAGTCGAGGCGAACGCGGGGGCGGTCATCGGAGCAGTTGTCGGGCCAGGTCGAGGAGCATGGTATCCCGCCCGGGTGCGGCGATCAGCGACAGCGCGACCGGGCAGCCGGCGACGGTGCCCATCGGCAGGCTGATCTGCGGCAGCCCGGCGTGGCCGGCGATGCACAGCAGCCCCAGGCAGCGGTTGCGCCAGGCCTCGAGCTCGGGCACCGGCGTGTCGGTGCGCGGCGCGATGCCGGGCACGGTGGGGATCGCGAGCACGGTGCCGTCGACCAGCAGGTCGTGCAGGCGCGCGGCGATGTCGAGGCGGCGGCGCGCGGCGGGTGCGACCTGCTCGTCGGTGAGCGTCGAGACCCAGGCGAAGCGCTCGCGGATGCCGCCGCCGAACTCGGGCTTCAAGGTCGCGAGCCAGTCGCGGTGCGTCGCCCAGATGCCGGCGCCCTGGATCACGCGGAAGTCCTGCATCCAGGCCTCGAGGCCCTCGTCGGCGACGACATGGCCCTCGAGGCCGCCGCCGATCGCATCGGCCACGCGCACGAGCGCTGCCTGCAGCGCGTCGCCGGTGGCGGGCAGCGCGCGCGCGAACGCGTCGTTGCCCACCAGCAGCCGGCGCGGTGTGGCCGCCGGCGCGTCGTCGGCCAGCAGTACCCGGCCCACGCGCTCGAAGAGCGCCGCGTCCTTCGAGAACCAGCCGACGGTGTCGTAGCTCGGCGAGAACGGCACGGCGCCGTCGAGCGGCACCGCGTCCCAGGTGGTGCGCATGCCGATCACGCCGCAGTAGGCGGCGGGCACGCGCACCGAGCCGCCGGTGTCGCTGCCGACGGCGAACGGCACCAGGCCGCCGGCGACCGCGGCCGCCGAGCCGCTCGAGGAACCGCCGGGCAGCCGCCCGGGCGCGGCGGTGTTCACCGGCGTGCCGTAGTGCGTGTTCTGCCCGTTCAGGCTGTAGCAGAGCTCGTCGCAGTGGGTCTTGCCGACGAGGTGGGCGCCCGCCGCGAGCAGCCGCGTGAGCACCGTCGCGTCGGTGTCCGGCACGGGATGCGACGCGAGCCATGCGGGATGGCCGAAGCCGGTCGGCACGCCGGCGACATGGAACAGGTCCTTCAGGCCGAAGGGGATGCCGGCGAGCGGGCCGGCGGACGCGCCCGCGCGCTCGACGGGGGCGCTCGCGACGAAGGCGCCGAGGGTGTCTCGATCGTGGATGCTCATCGTGGGGCGCCCTCCGCCTTGCGCACCTCTCTCTGGAACACGCCCAGCGCATGCGCCTTCGCGACGGTGAAGCCGGGATCGGTGAGCGTGCCGATGTCGCGCGGGCGCGGCGCGTCGAAGCGCATCAGCTCGGCCACCCGCGTGGGGCGACGCGTGAGCAGCACGATCGTGTCGGCCAGCCACACCGCCTCGTCGAGGTCGTGCGAGACCAGCACCATGGTCGTGCCGGTCTCGATGAACACCTGCTGCAGCCGGTCGCGGATGAAGAGCGTCATCTCGTAGTCGAGCGCGGAGAACGGCTCGTCGAGGAACAGCACCTCGGGCTCGGGCGCGAGCGCACGCATGATCGACACCAGCTGCTGCTGGCCGCCGGACAGCTCGTACGGATAGCGGTTCAGGTCGAAGGTCGGCTGGAACGAGGCCACGAGCTGCTCGATGCGCCGCTCGACCTCGGGCTTGGAGCGGCCCGCGAGCTTGAGCGGATAGCGGATGTTGTCGATCGCGCGGCGCCACGGGAACAGCGCGTCGCGGTAGTTCTGGAAGACGTAGCCGATCGTCGTCTGGCGCAGCGTCTTGCCGTCGAACAGCACCTCGCCGCGATCGAACGGGATCAGGCCGGCGACCATGTTGATCAGCGTCGACTTGCCGCAGCCGTTGGGGCCGAAGATGCTGGTGATCGCGCGACGCGGGATGTCGAGGTCGAAGCCC
>JAIYAG010000555.1 GCA_027489195.1 Burkholderiales bacterium
CTTCTCGAGGTAGGCGAAGTGTCCGAGCGCGTCGATCTGCGTGCCCTGCTGCGCCGGTTCGGCGTCGGCCGCGTACTTCTCGGAGTTGAACGCGTGCGCGGTGAAGGGCAGCACGCTCGTCGGCTTGTACTGCGTCGTGTAGGGCCCGGTGAACGGCGACTTCGGCATCGTGTTCGAGCGCACGTGCGAGAGCTCGTAGCTGCGGGCCTTGGGCTGCGACAGGTGCCAGCCGCAGCGCATCTGCGTGCCCGCGCCGATCGCGTTCGCCATGCCGAGTTCGTCGCCCGCCGGCCACGGGCCGGTGGGCACCCGCTTGCGCGAGGCCTCGAGCACGCTCGCCGGCTCGACGGCGGCCGCCGGTGCGGCCAGTGCCGCGACGGCGGCGAGCGCGACCGCGGAGACCTGCAGTCGGGGGACGTTGAACGGGGCGCGCACGCGGACGGGCTCGGGCATCTCGGGACTCCTGGGGATCGGCATGCGGGGCGGACGCCACCGCCCGCCGATCGTAGCCCGCCGAGATCGGCCGGTCATCCGCAGCGGGGCATTCCCGGTCCGCTGCGCAACGGCTGCGGACAGGTCGACCGGCTCGAGACTCCGCTGGCGTCGAGGGTCGCGGGCGCGGCCGGGCGTGCCCCGGCCGCAGCCCTCAGGCGGTCACTTGCCGACCGCGTCCGTCACGCACTTCTTCACGAAGCTGTTCTTCGCGGCGCCGGCGAGCTTCTTGTCGGCGGCCTGCGTGTCGCAGGTGGTCTTCGCGTCGGTTTCACACTTCTTCATGAAGCTGTTCTTCGCCGCGCCGGCGAGCTTCTTGTCGCCCGCGGTCGCGGAGCAGCTGGCGCCTTCGGCGTGCGCGGCGGCGGTGAAGGCGAGCAGCGCGGTCATCAGCAGGATGCGTTTCAAGGTCGGTTCTCCCGGAGTCTGGTCTTGGGTCGATCGGGGACGGCATCGCCGGGTGCGGTCCGCATGCGGCAGCGCCCGACCGGCACGGCCATGGTACGCCGCAGCGCCACGCCGCGCGACCCGCGGCAGGGTGATCCGAGGCCCGTCGCGCGGGAGCGGATCGTGCTGCGGTGCAGCCACCGGCCTTGCCGGAACAGACTGACCGAACGGAGCCCCGACGATGACCTGCCACGCGCCCCCAGCGGACCGCGTGCCGCTCCGCTTCCCGGAGCCGCACGCCGATGCTGCCTCGCTGTCCGTCCTGCCGAGGATCGCCCGCACGACCTCGCTCGCCGTCCTCCTCGCCCTCGGCGCGATCGCCGGTTGCGACCTCGGCCGGCCGGCGTCGGTTGCCAAGGTGCCGCCCGATTCGCTGATCGCCCCGGTGGCCGATCACCCGCAGCCGCGCGCGCCGATCGACGCCTTCGTCGCCCACCTGGACGGCTTCCAGTTCCGCAACGGCGATCTCCATTCGCAGCAGCGCGTCCAGCACTACTGTGCATCGGTCGGCGCCGAAGTCCTGCAGTGCACGCTGTTCGACGGTACCGGTGCCCAGGCCCGGCTCACCGGCGTCGAATACGTGATCAGCGAACGGCTGTTCTCCGACCTGCCCGACGACGAGAAGGCCTACTGGCACAGCCAGGTCCACCAGGTGAAGGCCGGCACCCTGGTCGCGCCGGGGCTGCCCGAGGACGCCGATCACGCGCTGGCCAGCCGGCTCGTGCGGACCTACGCGAAGGCGTGGCGGCTGTGGCCGGACAGCCGGGCGGCCGTGCCGAACGGCGTGCCGCAGCTGATGATGGGCTTCACCGGCGACGGTCAGCTCGACCCCGTGCTGCTGTCCGAGCGCGATCGGGAGATCGGCGTGGCGAGCGCCGAGAAGAAGCGCCAGCGCGCCGACATCCCGGCGAGCCGGCCTGCGGACGGCGCCGACGCCTGGCAGCAGGGCCGCGTCGCGCAGGTGCAGGGCGCGGTGGGCGGCACCGGCCGCTGAGCGGGCTCAGCGCACCGAACGATAGACGTCGATGCGACCGTCGCGCGCGACGCGCAGCACGTCGTACGGATCCTTGCGGTCGCCGTAGATCGCGCCGTCCATGCCCGGCGAGCCGACCGGCATGCCGGGCACCGCCAGACCGAGCACGTCGGCCGGGCGCTGCGCGAGCAGGCGGCGGATGTCCTCGACCGGCA
This sequence comes from Burkholderiales bacterium, assembly GCA_027489195.1. GTDB lineage: Bacteria > Pseudomonadota > Gammaproteobacteria > Burkholderiales > Burkholderiaceae_E > UBA4615. The sequence goes on from JAIYAG010000555.1 coordinate 2,128, forward strand.
CATGACCTTCGATGACATAGCCGCCGACGGTCGCGGTGTGGCACGAGCCGAGCTTGGTCGGCATGCCCAGCCGGCGGCGCGCGGCGGTGTTGCCGATGTCGTGGACCACGACCGTGAAGCCCTCGCGCTCGAGGTAGGCGACCCAGTCGCGGCAGCAGCCGCAGCTCGGGTCCTTCCACACCTCGACCCGCGGGGCCGACGCGGGCGCCGCGGACCGCGCCGGCGCGGCGAGGCCCGCAGCGAGGCCGGCGGCGATGGCCGACAGCGCGCGACGGCGTGCGGCGGAAACGGGGCGGCGCTGCATCGGGAAGGCTCCTGACGTGGAACGGGCGGGCCCGAGGACCCGCCCGTGATCGTAGCGCAGGCCGGCCGCGCAGCCGCGCGCGGCCCGGCCCGTCAGGCCGCCAGCGGCACCGCCGCGCCGACCTGCGCCTCGACCGGCGCCGACGTGCGGATCAGGTGATCGAAGGCCGACAGCGCCGCCGTCGCACCCGCGCCCGCGCTGATCACGATCTGCTTGTACGGCACGGTGGTGCAGTCGCCCGCCGCGAAGACGCCCGGCACGTTGGTGCGACCGTGCGAGTCGATCTCGATCTCGCCGAAGCGCGAGAGCTCGAGCGTGCCGCGCAGGAAGTCGGTGTTCGGCAGCAGGCCGATCTGCACGAACACCCCGGCCAGCGCGACCTCGTGCTCGGCGCCGCTCGTGCGGTCCTTGTAGCGGATGCCGTCGACCTTCGGGCCGTCGCCGGTGATCTCGGTCGTCTGCGCGCTCGTGTGGATGGTCACGTTGGGCAGGCTCTGCAGCTTGCGCACCAGCACCGCGTCGGCCTTGAGGCCCTCCGCGAACTCGAGCAGCGTCACATGCTCGACGATGCCCGCCAGGTCGATCGCCGCCTCGACGCCCGAGTTGCCGCCGCCGATGACCGCGACGCGCTTGCCCTTGTAGAGCGGACCGTCGCAGTGCGGGCAGTAGTTGACCCCGGCGCCCCGGTAGGTCTCCTCGCCGGGCACGCCGACGTTGCGCCAGCGTGCACCGGTCGACAGGATCACGGTGCGCGAGCGCAGCGAGCCGCCGTTGGCGAACTGCACCTCGACCAGCCCGCCCGGCGCCGACGCGGGGA
>JAIYAG010000509.1 GCA_027489195.1 Burkholderiales bacterium
CCGCTGAACGCCGACCCGATCCGCTTGGTCGGGAACTGCGCGGTGCCGCCCTGGCCGTCGTGGCGCGCCTTCTGCAGCACCGTCAGGTCCTCGGTGTCGATCGCCCGGTCGCCGCCGGTCATCGCCCAGCGGAAGATGTCGATGGTCTGGCTGGTCGCCCAGTTGAGGAAGTTGCCGCTCCAAAGGCCCGAGCAGCTTGCGCTCGAGCCCGAAGGCTGGTCGGTGTGGCGCTGCGTCGCGTCGAAGCCCTCGGTCGCCGACACCGGCACGAAGTACTGGGCCGCGGTGTCGTAGCTGTAGCACTTGAACGGGTCGAAGTTGCCGATGTAGGGCAGCGAGCGCTGCGCGCGGTAGAGGGGGTTCGACGCGTTGGCAGCAGCCGCGCGGGCGGCGCGCTCGGGAGGCGTGAAGTAGCAGACCGAGAAGCCGGCGTCCCGCCCCGGGCAGCCGTTGGCCACCTCGTCGTTGTAGGCCTGGACGTTGCCCGTCGGCCACTCGACCGACAGGTCGAGCATGACGTTGGCGGGCACGTTCTGCGCGACCCGCGCCGGCTGGTCCGACAGGTCGGTCGGTCCGCTCTGGGCATGCAGCACCGGCGTCCAGACGGTGCACCAGACGCCCGCGACCCAGGCGGCGCGCGCGAGTCCCGAGCGGCAGGCGCGGCTCAGCGAGACATCGAAGGCGGGCATGGCGGCGGACCGGGAGGCGGACCGGGAGGCGGACCTGAAGACGGACATGGCGACACCTGTTTCGGTACGGCTGAGCGACGTGCGGGACGCTGCGTCCCGGTCATTCCATGGGCAACGTGAACGTCGCCTGGGAGAAGGCCTCGACGCCGCGCGGTCCGGTCGTGCGGGCCGAGACGCGGAAGACCGGCGCGAACGGCGACGAGACGGTGCTGCAGCGCGAGCAGGTGTCGGGCGCCCGTGCCCCCGACAGCTGGCAGTGGGTGTCGGCGGCCGGCTGCTCCAGCGCGCACATGCGGTCGATCACGTACACCGTGGTCATGCCCTCGCCCGAGGCGACCACGCTCGTGGTGGCGATGGCGCCGAACATCGCGCCGTAGGCAGCCGCGTCGCGCAGCACCCGCGGCACGCCCTGTGCGTCGGTGGGCAGCGCGGTCGCGCGGTACGGCAGGCCGCTGCCCACGGCCAGCGCATGGGTCGTGGTGTTGGCGAGCGAGCGGAAGTGGCGGCCGGCGGCGTCCTCGAACTCGCGGATCGCGCGGCGCACGACCAGCTCGTTGCGGTTGACGGCGTCGCGCTGGAACGAGACGTTGCGGGCCAGCAGCGTCGAGGTGTCGACCGACTTCATCAGGCCGACCGCCGCGAGCGACAGCGCGACCAGCATCAGCAGCGCGATCGGCAGCACCGAGCCGTGCGATGCGCGCGGCGGCGTGCGGGCCGGGGCGGCCCACGGGCCGCAGGACGATGCGCCGCGGCTCATCCGCAGCTCCCCGGTGCCGGCACGCCCGCGGCGCGGCGCTCGTCGCTGCACAGCGCGATCCGCTGGTTGCGCAACGGGATCACCAGGTCCACGACCTGTCTCGCGAAGCGCCGTTCGCCCGCGGCCACCGGCACGCGGACCTGCAGGGGTGTGGCGAGATCCGGGAAGACCACCACCTCGGCGGCGCCCTGCACCAGCGCTCCCTCGGCAGCCCGGATCACCATCGCGACCCGAACGGCCTTGATCTGCAGCACGCCCGCCCCGCCGGCGAGCAGGGACGCGGCGTCGAACCCGGCGCTGCCCGGGACGACCCAGCGGTCGACCACGTTGTCGTTGGCCGTGCCGCCCGTGCCGTCGTCCACCCCGTAGAGCACCTGCAGGTTCTCGACGTTGTCGGCCTGCACGGTCGGCACCGCCAGGCCGCTGGTGCGCAGCACGTCGTACTGGACCAGCGCGCCGCCCGTCACGCCGTACATCGAGATCGAAGGCGCGAGGCCGAGATCGATGACCGAATAGTCGCGGTCGGGGGCGAGCGTCGAGAAGCCGCCGGGCGCGTTGTAGCCGCTGCCGGGCGAGCCGGTGGGCACCACGCGGGGCGCCAGCATCCCCGGCACCGGCGCGAATCCGGCTGCGACCTGGCCGATCCGGCACGGCGCGACCGAGGCCATGTCGGCCATCAGCAGCAGGTCGCCGCCGCTCAGCCCCACCGAGGTGGCGACGTCGATCCTCGCATCGTCGACGACGGAGGCCGGGATCGGCGCCGGGCCGCTGCCACCGTGCCCCGCCATGACCAGGATGGCATCGGGCGCGACGCCGCCGCCGTCCACCACGACGATCGGCGCGAGCGTCAGGGCCGTCGGAAACACGTCGAAGGGCGCCGGCCAGCCCGCGGCGGGCAGCAGCGGCGCGCCGTTGCGCCACGCCTCCAGGCCACAGCCCCAGAGCGTCGGGCCGTGCTGCAGCCCGGCGCCTGCCATCCGCAGCTCGCGCATCATCCGCCACGACGCGATCGTGCCGCTCTGGTGCGCGTCGGCGACGCCGCCGGTCACCCTGCGGTGCGCGTCGCTCTGGATGAAGACCTGGGCGATCACCACCGAGGCGAGCAGGCCGATCGTCAGCCCGAGCATCAGGTCGATGATCGAGAAGCCGCGTGCGGCGGGTCGGGACGGGCGGGCGGGTCGCATCGTCGCCTCAGTCGTAGAGGGCCGAGACGGTCACGTGCTGGCGCGGGACGACCACCGCGACGCCGCCGCCGGACAGCGCGCGCTCGCGCTCGCGCGGCAGCGTCCAGGTGATCTCGATCCGGACCGTGTTCGCGTCGGCCCCGACGGCCGAGAAGCGCACGGTCGCCTGCGCGTCGGGCAGCCCGGTGCCGGCGGCGCGCAGCCGGGTGGCGAGCCAGTCTTCGAAACGCGCACCGCCGGTCGAGAAGTCGGCGACCACGGTGGCCCGGCTCGCCGTCTGCATGTGCGCCAGCAGCTCGTCGGCGGCCGCGGCGGCCTCGGTGCGCAGGCGAGCATCGGTGGTGACCCGCGTCGACATCGACTGCATGCCGACCAGCCCCAGCACCCCGACCGAGAACACCACCAGCGCGATCAGCGACTCGATCAGCGTGAAGCCGCCCTGCCCGCGACGCCCGACGGTCCGGTCCATGGTCAGCACGCGCCCGGCGGCAGGATCGGCTCACACGCCGCCACGGCACCCGACGGGCGCGACGGATCGCACACCCGCACCGAGCCGCCGCTGCTGACCGACACGCAGCGCACGCGGGCGGTGCCGGCCATGGCGAAGCGGACCACCAGCGGCGCGGCGAGCGGGGCCGCGAGGCCGCCTCCCGCGCTGAGGTCGATCGGCCGGGCGGTCGGGGTGAAGCCGACCGAAGCGAGCGTGCCGTTGGCCAGCGCGATGGCGGCGAAGTCGCCGGCGAGCGCGGTGCCGGTGACGAAATCGGCCGGTCCGGACGGGGCTGCGACCCGTGCCATCCAGCCGCGCGCCGCGCTGGCCACGACCGGCGTCGCATCGACGACCGAGGCGGCGACCGGTTCGGCGTTGGTGAAGATCACCTCGACGATGCGGTTGCGCCGGATCGCCTCGCCCTGGGCGGTGCGCAGCGTGGCCGCCAGGCTCTGGGCGGCGCCTTGCACGCGGCGCGCATTCACCGTGTCCATGAGGGCCGGCATGCCGATCCCGGCCAGCACCGCGAGGATGGACAGCGAAACCATCGCTTCGACCAGCGTGAAGCCGAACGCCCGTCGGCGCGCGTCCATGCTCAGCCGCCCCGCTTGATGATGAACCGGCTGGCCGGCATCGCCGTCGCGGTCCAGCCGCTGCGCACGGAGACGGTCGTCTCCATGCCCGCCTCGTCGATCCGGTACACGAAGCCGGCGCCGCGGCCGCTGCCGGTGGCAGTCCAGGTGAAGGCCTGCCCGGCGGTCGCGGTCGTGCAGACGAAGGCGAAGCCGCTGTCCGCGTCGTTGAAGTCGGGGATCGCGCAGGCGGCGCCGCCGCCCGAGGCATAGCTGCGGTTGTCGGCGTAGCGCTGCTCCATCCGCGCGCGGAGTTCCTTGAGCAGGCCGGTCGCCGCGCTCGCGCTGGCACGGGTGACATGGTCGCCCCAGGCGGGGATGGCGAAGGCCGCGAGCAGCCCGACGATCGCAACCACCGCCACCAGCTCGACCAGCGTGAAGCCCGAAGCGTGATCGTATGTACCGGACACCCTGCCCTCTGCTCGAGTTGCCGCTGCGTGAGTTGCCGCGGCGTGAGGCGGACTCTAGGCAGCGGGATCGGCAGCGGCGATCCGGACCGGACGGACGGCGGCCCGACATGGCTCGAATGGCCCGCCGCAGGCCAAGCCTCGCCGACGTGCGGACGCGGGCCCCGGCCGGACGGTCGCGCAGGTGTTGCCTGCGGGCCGAGCCTGCGGACCCGGCGCGGCGGGAGGCCCCGCGTGCCGCCCGGGCGCGCGGCGGGCGCCGATCGCCCCGATCCCCGCCGGTCCACGGTTTACCCTCGTCCGCCCGCGTGATACGGTTGACCCGGATCCCTCTCACCCTTCCGGCTGGAGCACCCTTGATCGCAGGCGGCACGAGCGACGCAGACCCGGCACGCGGGCGCCGGTCGGCCGCCGCCGGAACGGGGCACTGAGATGGCCCGCCGCGCGCTCTACAGCCGATCACCCGAGGCATCGCCGGACCCGGTCCCGAGGGCGTCCGACGCCCAGCAGGCCGGCGGGTCCGGCCCGGGCGGCCGCCCGGGCACCACGGCCCGCAGCGGGTCTCCGGTCCGCGGTGCATCGCCCTGGGAGCGCCCCGAGGCGCCGGCCGCCCGGCCCGCCGCCGGGACGCCGCCCCCGCCCCCGCCGGCGCCCCGCCGCTTCGCGCGGCTGCGCCGGCTGGTGTCGCGCGGCGAGCGCCCGCTGCTGGTCGTGCTCGGCGTGCTGGCGGCCCTCGCGGGCGTGATGCTGCAGCGCGGGCTGTACCCGCCGCCGCGCGCGCTCACCCAGGAGGACATCGATGCCGCGGTGATGCGCACGATCGAGACGCAGCCCCTGCCCTCGCAGGCGGCGAAGGCCTGGGAGGTGATCCGCCCCTCCGTGGTCCGGGTGCGCCGCATCGGGCCGCCCGGCAAGGACGGCGCCCCCGGCGAGGACATCGGCGTGGGCAGCGGTGTGGTCGTCGTCGAGACCGGGCTGATCCTCACGAACCTGCATGTCGTCGCCGGCGCGGACTCCATCAAGGTGGTCTTCGCGGACGGGCTCGAATCCGACGCGGTGATGGTGCAGGCGCAGCCGGATCAGGACCTTGCGGTGCTGCAGGCCAAGACGCTGCCCGACGACCTCGTGCCGGCCACACTGAAGTCGACCGCCGACGTTCGACCGGGCGACGTCGTCGTCGCGGCGGGCTTTCCGTTCGGCATCGGGCCCTCGGTGACCTCCGGCGTCGTCTCGGGCCTGAAGCGCGAGTTCCGCTCGCCCGAGGGCAAGCGGCAGCTGACCAACCTGATCCAGTTCGATGCGGCGGTGAACCCCGGCAGCTCCGGCGGGCCGCTGATCACGCCCGAGGGCGAGGTGATCGGCATCGTCACCGCGGTGCTCAATCCGACCGAGCAGCGCGTGTTCGTCGGCATCGGCTTCGCCGTCCCGATCGAGAGCGCCGCCGCCGGCGCCGGCATGTCGCCGTTCTGAGCGGCAGCACCGTCGCCTACAGCCCCGTCGCCCGCAGCCCCCCGCCCGCCCCGCCTTCCGTCCGACCCCGCCACCCCGAGGCCCTGCCCATGAACGACACCCCGACCACCGGCAACGAGGTCTCCGCGCTCATGGAGCGCATCCTGTTCGAGGTGAAGAAGGTCGTCGTCGGCCAGGACCACTTCCTCGAACGCGTGCTGGTGGCGATCCTCGCCCAGGGCCACCTGCTGGTGGAGGGCGTGCCGGGACTCGCCAAGACGCTGACCGTGAAGACGCTGGCCACGACGATCCGCGGCCAGTTCAAGCGCATCCAGTTCACGCCCGACCTGGTGCCCTCGGACCTGGTCGGCACCCGCATCTACAGCCAGAAGACCGGCGAGTTCAGCACCTCGCTCGGGCCGGTCTTCACCAACCTGCTGCTCGCCGACGAGATCAACCGCGCGCCCGCGAAGGTCCAGAGCGCGCTGCTCGAGGTCATGCAGGAGCGCCAGGTGACGATCGCCGGCGAGACCCACCGGGTGCCGGACCCGTTCCTCGTCTTGGCGACGCAGAACCCGATCGAGACCGAGGGCACGTATCCGCTGCCCGAGGCGCAGGTC
>JAIYAG010000582.1 GCA_027489195.1 Burkholderiales bacterium
AGGAGGCGGTGTGATCGACGACCCGGCACCGGCGGCTGCCGCCGTGCCCCCTGCCGCGCCGCGCTCGCTGCCGATCAGCTGCGCGAGCGGATCGGGCGGTTCGACCGGATACAGGTCGAGGACCAGCCGATGGCGGTAGACCGCGATCGGCGCCAGCGCGAACACCTGCGGCGCGACCGGCGCCTTCAGGTCGAACACCAGGCGCGTGACCTTCGGCCGGTTCTGGCCGACCCGCACCGTGGCGATGTACGGATCGTTGGCCTGGACCTTGGCGACCAGGTCGCGCAGCTGCGCGTCGATCTCGACGCCTTCGAGGTCGACGACCAGCCGGGGCGGGTCGGTGACGGTGAAGTGCGAAGCCTTCAGCGGCGCATCGAGCTCGAGCGTGACGCGCGTGTAGTCCTTCGCGGGCCAGACCCGCACCCCGACGATCGTCGCGCCGTGCGCGAGCGGCAGGTCGAGTGCGAGCAGCGCCCCGGGGACCGAGCTCAGGAAGCGGCGACGGCCGCGTTCAGGCACCGCAGCCCCGCATCGCCGAACGCATCGATCTCCAGCACCCGTGCGGTGCCGGTGCCGCCGGCGTCGCCGTCGGCGAAGCCGAGCCGCAGCGCGAGCTCTGGCCGTGGCAGGTCCGGGCCGGCCAGATCCGGCCATTCGACCAGGCATGCCCCGTCACCGCGGAAATACTCGTCGAAGCCCGCATCACGCCACTCGTTCGCCGAGGAGAACCTATAGAAATCAAAGTGATAGACCGGGAACCTCACCAGATTATAAGGTTCGAGCAGCGTGAAGGTGGGACTGCGTACTTTCCCGGTGTGGCCCAGCGCCCTCAGCACGCCGCGCACCAGCGTCGTCTTGCCGGCACCGAGCCCGCCCGACAGCCAGATCACGGTGCCCGGGCCGAGCGCGGCCGCGAGCCGGGAGGCGAATGCGGCGGTCGCGGCCTCGTCGGCGAGTTCGAGCCGGTGCGTCGCGGTCGGCGGGGCCGGGGCGGGCGCGGGCGGCGTCATCGGGGTGGCGCGCTCGGGGCGCGCTCAGGGTGCGATGTCGATCGCGGCCGGCGGCAGCCCGGCGCGTGCCCGGGCGACCATCGCGCGGTAGGCGGCCTCGAGGTGGGCGACGGTGCGCGGCGTGTCGAACAGCGGCGCCGTGCGCCGGTTGCGCACGAGCGCGGCCTTCGCGTCGGCGAGCCGCCCGGGATGACGGGCCAGGCCGATGGCGAGCGCCTCGTAGTCGGCCACCGAGCGGGTGACCAGGCCGGGCAGGCCGACGGCCTTGAGCAGGCTCGCGGCCACCCGTCCGGGGAAGGTGCTGCCCTCGAGGGTCACGACCGGCACGCCCGACCAGAGCGCGTCGCTCGCGGTGGTGTGCGCGTTGTACGGCAGCGTGTCGAGGACCAGATCGGCCGCGCCGTGCCGCGACAGGTGCTCGGGGGGCTGGACGATCGGTGCGAAGACCAGCCGCGCGCCGCTCACGCCGCGCCGCTCGGCCTCGCGCCGCAGGTTGGCCGCCGCCGCCGGGTTCGCGTCGCGCAGCCACAGCACGCTGCCCTCGACCGCCTGCAGGATGCGCATCCAGGATGCGAAGGTGGCGGGCGTGATCTTGTAGGCGCTGTTGAAGCAGCAGTAGACGAAGGCGCCCGCCGGCAGCCCGAGCTCCACGCGGGTGAGCACGCGCTCGGCCATCGGCCGCTTGCGGTCGTTCGCCTGGTAGCAGTGCGGCAGCCGCACGACCTGCTCGCGGTAGTGCTTGCGGCTCGCGTCGGGCACCACGGTCGGGTCGGCGATCAGGTAGTCCATGTAGTCGGCGCCGCTGGTGCCGGGGAAGCCCAGGTAGGTGACCTGGATCGGCGCCGGGCGCATCGCGAACACGCCCTGTCGGCCGCGCCCGAAGAAGCCGTTCATGTCGACCAGCACGTCGATGCCGCTCTCGTGCACGAGACGCGCGGCATCGAGGTCCGACTTGCGGGAGATGTCGGTGAACCGGTCGAACGAGCGCTCGAGGCGCGCGCGCCGCGGGCTGGCGTCGCTCCAGCCGGCGTCGAACGCATGCAGCTCGAAGGCGTCGCGGTCGTGCAGCTCCCAGGCCTCGGCCATCAGGATCGAGGTGGCCTGCTCGCGGAACTCGCCGCAGACGTACCCGATCCGCAGCTTCGGCCCGGCACCGGGCAGGCGCCGCGGGAAGCCGACCTCGGTCCGCGGGAAGCGGCTCGCGGTGAAGATCTCGGCGCAGCGTCGCAGGCTCGCCTCGTCGTCGCACAGACCCTGGTAGCCGAAGGGGCGCGCGGCCCGGCGCGAGGCCGCCACGTCGGCCCGCAGCGAGCGGTCGAGGGCGTCGAGCCCCGCCCAGTCGCAGGCCAGCATCTTGGCGTGCAGCAGCGAGCCCTTGGCGAACGGGTAGACCGGGTCGATGCGCAGCGTCTCTCCGAAGGCCTCGATCGCCTCGTCGAGCCGCTGCATGCCCTGCAGCACCATGCCGCGCTCGTAGTGCGCGTCGGCATGGCGCGGGTTCAGCGCCAGCGCGCGGCCGAAGCACTGCAGCGCGGCGTCGTAGCGCTCGCGGTCCTTCTCGACGCAGCCGCTCGCGTAGTGCGCCTCGGCGTGGGCGGGGCTGACGGCCAGGGCGCGGTCGTAGCTCGCCAGCGCCTCGTCGTGCCGCTTCGTCATCGCCAGCAGGTTGCCGCGGTTCACGTGCAGCGAGGCCACGCCGGGGTCGACCTCGGCGGCCCGGTCGAAGAGCTCGAGCGCGCGGCGGTGGTCGTGCAGCGCCTTGCACAGCACGCCGAGGTTGTTCAGCGCGTCGAACTGGCGGGGCTGCGAGGCGAGGATGGCCTCGTAGACGGCGCGCGCCTCGATCAGCCGGCCGGCCTTCTGCAGCGCGATCGCGCGTTCCAGGATCGGGCGGATGGCCGCCACCACCGGGTCGGCGGCCGGCTTCGGTGCGGGGGAGCGGTCGGGCGTGGGCTGCATGCGGTCGCGGGGCTCGGGGCGGATCGGAAGCGCGGTCGGGGTTCGGGGTGCGCTTCTGTTCCTACAATGGCGGATGGACGAAGCGACCCTGGACGACTGGACGGAGCGGCTGCGCGGCTGGGCCCGGGAGCTCGGCTTCGCGTCGTTCGGTGTCGCCGACGTCGAGCTGTCCGCCGCGGCCGAGGGCCTCGCGCGCTGGCTCGACGCCGGTTTCCACGGCGAGATGGATTATATGGCCCGCCACGCCGCGCTTCGCGTGCGGCCCGACGCACTGTTGCCGGGCACGGTGCGGGCGGTGATGGTCGGCATCGACTACGCGCCCGACGACCCGCTGTGGCTCGATCGTGCCTGGGCGACGCTGGCCGACGGCGAGCGGGCCTATGTGTCGCGCTATGCGCTGGGCCGCGACTACCACAAGGTGGTGCGCGCCCGGCTGGCCCGGCTCGCGCAGCGGCTGCAGGCGGCGATCGGGCCGTTCGGCTGGCGGGCCTTCTGCGACTCGGCGCCCGTCATGGAGGTGGAGCTCGCACGGCGCGCCGGGCTCGGCTGGCGCGGCAAGCA
>JAIYAG010000423.1 GCA_027489195.1 Burkholderiales bacterium
GGCCGCGTCCTTGGCCGCCAGGGTGGGCGTGGCGCCGTCGAGCGGCCAGTCGATGCCGACCTCGGCATCGTTCCAGGCGAGGCTGCGGTCGTGCTCGGGATACCAGTACTCGGTGGTCTTGTAGAGGAAGTCGGCCGACTCGCTCAGCACCACGAAGCCGTGGCCGAAGCCCGGCGGGATCCACAGCTGGCGGTGCGAGACCGCGTCGAGGCGCGCGCCGAACCACTTGCCGAAGTGCGGCGACGCGCGCCGCAGGTCGACGGCGACGTCGAACACCTCGCCCGAGGTGCAGCGCACGAGCTTGCCCTGGGGCTTGACGAGCTGGTAGTGCAGGCCGCGCAGCACGCCGCGCACCGAGCGCGAGTGGTTGTCCTGCACGAAGGGCAGCGCGACGCCGGTGGCCTCGCGGAACGTGCGCTCGTTCCAGCTCTCGAAGAAGAACCCGCGCGCATCGCCGAAGACCTTCGGCTCGATGAGCAGCACGCCAGGCAGCGTCGTCTCGATGATCTTCATCGCGGTGACCTCAGAGGACCTTCTCGTCCAGCACGCGCAGCAGGTACTGCCCGTAGCCGTTCTTGGACAGCGGGCGGGCAAGTCGCCCGAGCTGCTCGGCGTCGATCCAGCCCGCGCGGAAGGCGATCTCCTCCGGGCAGGCCACCTTCAGGCCCTGCCGCGACTCGATCGTCTCGATGAACGACGACGCCTGCAGCAGCGACTCGTGGGTCCCGGTGTCCAGCCACGCGTAGCCGCGGCCCATCACCTCGACGTCGAGTGCGCCGAGCTCGAGGTAGCGCCGGTTGACGTCGGTGATCTCGAGCTCGCCGCGGGCCGAGGGCTGGACGGCCGCCGCGATGTCGCACACGCGCCGGTCGTAGAAGTACAGGCCGGTGACCGCGTAGCGCGAGCGCGGCTTCGAGGGCTTCTCCTCGAGGCTGATCGCGCGGCTCCGCGCGTCGAACTCGACCACGCCGTAGCGCTCGGGATCGTTGACGTGATAGGCGAACACCGTCGCGCCGGTCTCGCGCTCGGCGGCGCGGCGGACCATCGCGGCCAGGTCGTGGCCGTAGAACAGGTTGTCGCCCAGGATGAGCGCCGACGGATCCGCGCCGACGAAGTCGCGACCGAGGATGAACGCCTGCGCCAGGCCGTCGGGCGAGGGCTGCACGCAGTAGCTCAGGTTCAGGCCCCAGGCACTGCCGTCGCCGAGCAGGTCGGCGAAGCGCGGCGTGTCGGTGGGCGTGGAGATGATGAGGATGTCGCGGATTCCGGCGAGCATCAGGACCGACAGCGGGTAGTACACCATCGGCTTGTCGTACACCGGCAGCAGCTGCTTGGAGACCGCCTTGGTGACCGGGTACAGGCGCGTGCCGGAGCCGCCTGCGAGGATGATGCCCTTGCGTGCCATCGAAGGATCCCTTGGGGCCGACGCTCAGCGCGCGGCGTAGTTTCGGGACACCCAGCTGCGGTAGTCGCCGCTCACGATGTCGGCGACCCACTGCGGATGGTCCAGGTACCAGCGGACCGTCTCGCGGATCCCGGTCTCGAAGGTCTGTGCCGGCTTCCAGCCGAGCTCGGCGGCGATCCGGCGCGCATCGATCGCGTAGCGGCGGTCGTGGCCGGGGCGGTCGGTGACGTAGGTGATCAGCCGGCGGTGCGGGCCCGCGGGGTCGGGCCGCATCTCGTCGAGCAGCGCGCAGATGGTGTGGACCACCTCGAGGTTGGTCTTCTCGTTCCAGCCGCCGACGTTGTACACCCGACCGGGTTCGCCGCCGGCCAGCACCGCGCGCACCGCGCTGCAGTGGTCTCCGACGTAGAGCCAGTCGCGCACGTTCGAGCCGTCGCCGTAGATCGGCAGCGGGCGGCCCGCGAGCGCGTTGTGGATCACCAGCGGGATCAGCTTCTCGGGGAACTGGTACGGCCCGTAGTTGTTCGAGCAGTTGGTGGTGAGCACCGGCATGCCGTACGTGTGGTGCCACGCGCGCACGAGGTGGTCGGACGCCGCCTTGCTCGCCGAGTACGGGCTGTTCGGCTCGTAGGCGCGGGTCTCGACGAAGGGCGGATCCTGCGGCCCGAGCGAGCCGTAGACCTCGTCGGTCGAGACGTGCAGGAAGCGGAATCCGGCGCGTTCGGCGCCCTCGAGCCCGCGCCAGTGCACCAGCGCCGCCTGCAGCAGCGTGAACGTCCCGGTGACATTGGTGCGGACGAACTCGGCCGGGCCGTGGATCGAACGGTCCACGTGCGACTCGGCGGCGAAGTGGACGATCGCGCGCGGGCGGTGCTCGGCCATCAGGGCGCCGACCAGATCGGCATCGCAGATGTCGCCGTGCACGAAGGTGTGCCGCGGATCGCCTTCGACCGGCGCGAGGTTCGCGAGGTTGCCGGCGTAGGTCAGCGCGTCCAGGCTGACCACCGAATCGGCCTCGGCAGCCACCCACTGATGGACGAAGTTGGAACCGATGAAGCCGGCTGCGCCGGTCACTAGGATCTTGGCCATGGCCTCGGATTGTACCCGCAGCGCATCCCGGATCCGCCCCCCCCCCCCCCCCCCGGGACAACGGGGGCAAACCCTGGGGCCCCGGGCCGGGGGCCCGGGGGCCCGGCCCCCC